>CAVAOU010000195.1:0-4117 GCA_963590085.1 Senegalimassilia sp.
ACAGAGAAGGAACAGCGAACGGAGCGGCGCAAGACCGTGAAGAAGACTCTGGACAACACATTCGTTGCCCGCCAACTCGCCGCGTCGGGGCTCACCGTCGCCGACGTTATGGCGAGGGTGCATGGCGAAGACTCATCCACCACCGAGATAGAGACCTGTCCGTTTATGCGCGGCGGCGTGGATGCATTGTGGAACGTCAACTATCACGACGACGAGATGTTAATCTTCTATTACGACCTATGGGGCAACCGCGTGCAGTATGCAAAGAAGGGGCTCGCCGGCTCGCTCCGCCAATATGTGCGGGTACGTTGGTCGAACCCCGAACTGCATCAAGACAGCGCCGGCCGTCCAATCAAGTACCAGACCCCACGAGGAGCCCAGACGAAAATCTATGTACCCCAATATATCCGGTCGTGCTTCCAGCAAGGCCGCCAACTGGAGACGCTCATCATCCAGGAGGGCGAGAAGAAGGCCGAGAAGGCGTGCAAACATGGCATTCCGTCGGTAGGCATCCAAGGTATATTTAATATCGGCAACGAAACCGCAGGTCTCATCAAAGACCTGCAATATCTCATTCAAACCTGTAAGGTGAAAAATGTGGTGCTGCTGCTCGACAGCGACTGGAACCACCTCCACCGGTCGCTGACCAACGGCGACCACGCCGACCAGCGGCCTAACCAGTTCGCCAAGGCCGTCATCAAGTTCAAGCAGTACCTGCTCACCATGCACAACGTCGGCGTGGCCATCGACGTGTATTTCGGCCAC
The DNA here is from genome assembly GCA_963590085.1 of Senegalimassilia sp. Classification (GTDB taxonomy): domain Bacteria; phylum Bacteroidota; class Bacteroidia; order Bacteroidales; family Muribaculaceae; genus Limisoma. The sequence continues at coordinate 766 of CAVAOU010000195.1, forward strand.
ATCAACGACAACGACAATCACGATAAAGGCATCGACGATTTGCTGGTCAACACGCTCGCAGGCCGTGAAAGCGAATTGAAGGACGACATTGCCCGTACCATGTTCACCCACGACGGCAAGGGCAAATATGTGAACATCCACAAAATATCATCACTCAGCGACTACCAGATTAAAGACTTCTGGCTGCTCAACGACCGCAACGCATTTGCCGAACTCCACATGGCAGACCTCGAAGGGCTGACCGTGTTCCGGTTCGGGCACGTCAGTTACCGCATCGACGACGGAAAACTCGTCCAGGCGAGCCGCTACAACGTGGAGCGTGAGTTCTGGGCTATCGACCATAACGAGAAAGGCAAAAAAACCGTGTCGTTTGAATACGACGCGGCAATCCAGTTTATCAACGCCAACGGCATCTACCGCATCCATACACAGGACTGCGAGGTAGACCAATACAAGTTCTGTCAGATAGATAACGGTATCGTCCGGCTCACAGGCCCCGCCGCCATCCGTGATTTCGTCTACTCCTACGCCCGGCAGACCACCAAAGACCGCGACGTGATAAATATGCTTATCAGCAAACTTGGCTCGCAACTTGGACCTGACAAACTGGAGCGCCTCGACCTTATCGACGACGATTTCGACACAGCCCGCGCCGACATCCAGCAACTCTACTTCAAGAACGGCTGCCTAAACATCACGGCGCAAAAGATGGAGTTTGGCGACAACGCCGACAATGTGTGGATAGACCGAGTGATCGGCCACACCTTTAAGCGCGTCCCGATCCTCGAGGTTGTTCGCAACGGTTCCAGCACCGACGTGCGCCGAACAGCCGACGGCGAGCGTTGCGAGTTTCTCCAGTTCCTGCTCAACACGAGCAACTTCTGGAAAGGCCAGTCGATGACCGACGAGAAGGCAGAACTCTATGTGCAACACGTCGTAAACAAACTCACCACCATCGGTTACCTGATGTGCGACTTCAAGTATCAGTCAGAGTTGAAGGCCGTCGTTGCCATGGACGCGCTCATGGGCGACGTGGGTCAGTCGAACGGCCGCAGCGGCAAGAGCCTTATCGGCGTGGCGCTGTCGAAGGTGATGAACCAAGCCGTGATCGACGGGCGCTCCACCAAGAACGACGACGAATATATCTACTCCAACGTTACCCCACGCACCCGCAACATCTTCATAGACGACGTGCGCGTAAACTTCGACTTTGAAAACTTCTTCGCCGCCGTGACCGGCGACCTCCAGGTGAACCCGAAGACCAAGGCGCGTTTTGTTATCCGCAACGAGAAATCGCCGAAAATCTACATAACCACCAACCACGCCATCAACGCCCAGAGCCGTTCATCGAAGGCGCGCATCGCCTATATGGCATTTTCCGACTGGTACAACGACCTCCATTGCCCCGTAGACGACTTCGGGCACCAGTTCTTCGTAGACTGGGACGCAGACCAATGGAACCTCTTCTACAACCTGATGGCGGAGTGCTGCCAACTCTATTTCCGTTCGATGGCGGAGGAGTGGTATCGCAAGGGACAAGGTGCCTGCCCGCCTCCGATGGGCGACATCGAGCAGCGCACCCTCAAGCAGCGCATGAGCGAGGTGTTCTACCAATGGGCGGAGGTCTACTTCGACCCGTCGGGCGAGCATCTCAACCGGCGGCTCAAGCGCCGCGACATGTACACCGCATTCCACGAGGCGTTCCCCGACTCGAAGTTCTCCGTCACAGCGTCAAACTTCCGGGAGAAGTTGAAACTCTACTGCGAGTATAAAAACTTCGACCTCAATATCAACCGCCCGACCCGCGACGGCACTGCGTATTCCTACTGGCGTACTACCCACCCTGGGGAGGCATTCGTGGGCGAGAGGGACGTGAGCGGCGGCGTGGAATACTTCACCGTAAGCGACGCAGACTTCTCAGCACTCCAGCCATACTAACAGCAACGACAATGAAAAATCCGTTTTATCATCTCCGCAAGGAGGGCGACATGTTCGCCAAGGTCGACGAACTCTCAACGAGGCAAATCCCAATCTTCACCGACGCCAAGGAGTCCGTCTATGTGCTTACCGCCAAGTGCGGCGACGGTTATGCCGTGGGCTACGGCATTATCTACGCCGACGGCAGCCATATCCGCGTGGCTCCGTCTCCTGTGTACGGAGCGTTCGCCACGGAGGACGATGCGCGCAAGTTTTGCGTGGCGGCGATAGCAGAGCGCTCCAAGGTGACCGACGACACCCGCCGCGCGCTGGAGCACATGGTCATAGCAAGCCTGCAAACATCACTGTTCTGAATAGGTTTATATACTTTCGTCAATTAGACAAATCCACGGAAGGCTGGCTCGTGAGAGTCGGCCTTTTATTATGCCCTGGACGGAGAACTTTGTATATTTACAAAGTTTAACTCTTTTTTTTGTTGGTTAACGGATTCTTCCCCACCTTTGCGGTGTCACAAGTTCAGGCGCAAGACCTGGCGGGCTGAGTTGGCCCTAAATCTTGCAAGGGCTTTTTTTATGCCCGGACATACAAACCCATCGCAGATTTTTTTGTTGGTGGCTACATAGCAAAGGCGGCTGCCTTTCCCGATTCAGACTACCCCGCGAGGTGCCCTGGACTTGTTGACAGCATAGGGAAAGACGGCCGCTTTCTTTGTGCGCCAATGTTAAACCCAACAAAAAGAAAAAACAATGGAAGCAAAACAGATTGCCGCATGGAGCGGCGCAAGAACCGAAAGCAAACCATCAACCGCAGCCCGACTCCGTCAGTGGCTGCGTAGCGAATGCCGCTGGGCTACCCGCCTGACGCGCAACCTCTCCGACAGCACGGAAGCGACAACCAACGGCCAACTCCTCACGGAGTGCAATTTCTTCGCATCGCTGTTCGGCGCGATGGCGCTCATCGACAACGTAGGATGCCTCGGCATCGCAGCCATCGGGCTGTGGGTGGCCGCAAGTTACACCCTTATGAAGAAAGGAGGTTTGAAATGAGCCACCGACTTAACCTTACAGACAAGCGCTACCGTTTCCGCGTAGACATCGAAGAAGTGGAAGACCTCGGACAGCCGATGATCACCATTGGCTGGCGCCACGACCATATGATGACGTTCGGCAAGGAACTCGCGTTCGACGACGTAGACTGTTTCACCGACTTTGTGGAAGCGCTGCTGAAGTTCGGCGCGAAAAACGAGATTTTCACGGATATAGAAACCAGATATTTTAAATACATTCTCGATGAAGGGAGACGATAAAAAATCCACGACTATGAAAGCAACAGAACTGAAGCAAGGCGACTGGGTGCGCAGCCTTATGGACAAGAAACTGCACCAAGTGACGGGCATCCGTGAAAACGTAGTCTT
>CAVAOU010000196.1:0-4103 GCA_963590085.1 Senegalimassilia sp.
CTACCGGATATTTGTTTACTATCTCGCCCATAGCATTTGCGTTGCTTGAATTTACTTTGCTAAGTTACAAATAATCCCCGAAATAAAAACCTTTCAACGGAAATCCTCGCCAAAACATACCGTTATTTTGGTCTAAATAGCCAAAACTTGGGATAATTGCGAAAAAAATGGCTAAATTTGTAGTTTCAAAGATAATACGCACATTATGGCACATAACAAGAAAATACGCGTTGGCATTACCCACGGGGACATCAACGGAATTGGATATGAAGTGATTATGAAGGCTCTTGCCGACCCTATGATGACCGACCTCTGCACACCAGTGGTCTACGGCTCATCGAAGGCATTGGCCTACCATCGCAAGGCGTTGGAACTGGCAAACGTGAACTTCACGCTGGTGCCGCGCGCCGAGGACGCGACCGACGGGGTCAACAACCTTGTGGAGGTGCTCGACGGCGAGGTGAAGATTGAACTCGGCACAGCGAGCGAAGCATCGGGCAAAGCCGCCCTGTCGTCGCTGAAGCGCGCGGCCGACGACCTCCGCAACGGCATCATCGACGTACTCGTTACGGCGCCGATCAACAAGGACGCCATCCAAAGCGACGACTTCCACTTCCCGGGCCACACCGAGTATCTGGAATCGCGCATCGGCGAAGGCAACAAGGCGCTGATGATACTTTTCGACGACCATCTGCGCGTGGCTCTTGTCACCACCCATCTTCCAATTTCGGAAGTGCCTGCTGCCATCACCAAGGAAGCCATCATGGAGAAACTCGACATCTTCAACGACTCTCTGAAGAAAGACTTCGGCATCGTGAAGCCCCGCATCGCAGTGCTTTCACTCAACCCGCATGCCGGCGAAAATGGGATGCTCGGCACTGAAGAGAAAGAAATCATCACTCCCGCAATCGAAGAGGCTTACAGCAAGAAGATCATGGCTTTTGGCCCATATGCCGCCGACGGATTTTTCGGCAGCGAGCAATACAAGCATTTCGACGGAGTGCTTGCCATGTACCATGACCAGGGTCTCGCCCCGTTCAAGACCATCGCGATGGAGGACGGCGTGAACTTCACCGCTGGTCTGCCATACGTGCGCACATCGCCCGACCACGGCACAGGCTACGACATCGCGGGCAAGAACCTCGCCAACGAGACGTCGCTGCGCTCGGCAATCTTCAAGGCCATCGACATCTTCCGCAGCCGCACGCGCTACTACGAGATGTATGCCCACCCACTCCGCCGCCAGTACTACGACAAGAGCGGCGACAAGGAGGTGCTCGACCTTACGAAGGACGACGATGACACTCCAGAAATTCTCAACTCCTAAACCCAACGGAAAATGAACTACGCAATAATAGCAGCCGGCGAGGGCTCACGACTCGCACAGGAAGGTGTGGCTAAGCCTAAGCCACTCGTCGACATCTGCGGCGAACCGATGATCGGACGCCTAATCAACATGTTCCTCCGGTGCAATGCCGAAAGCATCAGCATCATCGTGAACGAGCAGATGACCGAGGTGCGTCAATACCTCGAAAGCCTTTCGCTCGACATTCCGTTCAATCTTGTGGTCAAGTCAACCCCGAGTTCGATGCACAGTTTCTTCGAACTCTCGCGCGTGATACCCAAAGGTCGCTTCTGCCTCACCACAGTCGACACCATCTTCCGCGAACAAGACTTCCGTCCATACATCGAAGCGATGGAAGCCACCGACTACGATGGCATGATGGCAGTGACCGACTATATCGACGACGAGAAGCCCCTCTATGTCGACACCGACGCCGACCTCAACATCACGGCTTTCCGCGATGAGCGCTACGACGGCGCCCGCTACATCTCCGGCGGCATCTACGCCCTCAACGACAAGGCCATCGACGTGCTCAGCGACTGCATGGACAAGGGCGTGGCGCGCATGCGCAACTTCCAGCGCGCACTCGTGGCGGCAGGACTCCGACTGAAGGCATATCCAATGGGCAAAATCCTCGACGTGGACCACGCGGGCGACATTGCCAAGGCTGAAGCATTTATCAAAAGCAAATAAACCAATCTTACAGAAACAAGCATAATGGCAGAAATAGCAATTGCCGGCATCATGAGAGCCGGAGCCTACTCACCAAACCATATCGGCAACGATGCCGCCATCTTCAACGCTACAGCCGAGCAACTGCGCAAGCGCGGATGCACGGTCAACATCTACAGCGAGGAGCAATTCAACAGCGGCAAAGTCAAGGAGCGCATCATCCTCAACATGTGCCGCGAACAGGCATCAATCAAACGCCTTCAGGACCTTGAGGACGACGGATGCATCGTGATCAACTCGGGCTACGGCATCGAGAACTGCACCCGCGAGCGCATGACACGCATCCTCCTCGGCAACGGCATCCCCTACCCCGACAGCATCATCGTCAACACCGACGAGGCAGTGATTGGCCAACTGAAGAAGGCCGACATCAACAACTGCTGGATTAAGCGCGGCGACTTCCACGCCATGCACAAAGAGGACGTAAGTTACGTGCGCCACGCCGAAGAAGCGCAGGAAGTGCTCCAGGAATACTTCTACCGCGGCATCAAGCGCGCGGTGATTAACCGCCACCTAGTGGGCGACCTCATCAAGTTCTACGGCATCAACAACTCGCCGTTCTTCTACTGGTTCTATCCTTTCGACGAAGGCCACAGCAAGTACGGCCTCGAAGCCATCAACGGCAAGTCGAAAGGCATTGACTTCGACATCGAGCACCTCAAGGACATTTGCCACGGCGCTGCCGATGCCCTCGGCGTAGAAATCTACGGCGGCGACTGCATCGTTTCGCCCGAAGGCGACATCCGCATCATCGACTTCAACGACTGGCCAAGTTTTGCGCCGTGCCGCAACGAGGCTGCGCCGTTCATAGCCAAGAGTGTGATAACATACATTAAAAACAAACAAAATAAATAGTGAATTTCAAAGATCTTAAAGCATCCTACAAGGATACTCTCAAGTCGATGGACACCGAAGAAACCATCGACCTCTGTTTCTACCGACCAATCGGCTACACGTGGGCTGTGATTTGCGCGAAACTCGGCATCAAGCCTAACGCAATCACCATTGCCTCCATCTTTATCGGTGTAGCCGCAGGCGTGATGTTCTACTTCAACGACTACTGGTGCACCATCGCCGGCATCATCCTGCTGGTGTGGGCCAACTCGTTTGACAGCGCCGACGGACAACTCGCGCGCATGACCCAGCAGTACTCCCGACTCGGACGCATCCTCGACGGCGTGAGCGGCGACTTCTGGTTTGTGGCAATCTACTTTGCCATCTGCTTCCGCGAGAACTACACGAGCGAATTCTTCATGGCTCACAAATGGGCCATCTGGGTGATTGCCGTAGTGGCTGGTCTGTGCCATGCCAAACAGGCTGCCGCTGCCGACTACTACCGCCAGTTCCACCTCTATTTCCTTAAGGGCAAGGACGGCAGCGAACTCGACAGCGTGGAGCAACTCGACAAGGCTTATGCCGAAGTGGAATGGAAAGGCCATTTCTGGAAGAAGGCCACCATGTTCTTCTACCGCAACTACACCGCCAACCAGGAAGTGCTCACTCCACGCATGCAGGAGTTGCGCCGCGAACTGCGCAAGCATTTCCAGGAAAACGACATCCCACAACAGTTCCGCGACGATTTCCGCGCGAAGAGCAAGCCATTGATGAAGTACACCAACTGGCTGTCGTTCAACCTTCGCTCAATTGCACTGTTCTGCTCCGTGCTCGCAAAAATGCCATGGCTCTACTTTGCCTTTGAAATCGTTGTGCTCAACATTATGCTTGTCTATATGATCTGGCGCCACGAACGCATGTGCCGCAACTTTACGGAGGAACTGAAGAATGGCAAATACTGATATCAAAGGCGTAATCTTCGACTACGGCGGCACCATCGACAGCCGTGGCGACCACTGGAGCGAGGTAATCTGGGACGGCTACCAGAACGCCGGCGTGCCGGTGAGCAAGGCCGACTTCCGCGACTGCTATGTCTTCGCCGAGCGCGAACTGGCAAAAACGCGCCACATCCTGCCTGAGCACAATTTCTACGACCTGCTGCTCATCAAGATGCGCATCGAGATGGGCAATC
>CAVAOU010000197.1:0-4085 GCA_963590085.1 Senegalimassilia sp.
GGAGGCTCTGAAGTATTAACACGGGCACTTCCAAACCATTTTCAAGTCCCAAAAGCATGAAATCTGCCCGCGATAGCAGTACTATCACATTGCGATTCTACTGGAAAGCTGCCGTGATTCTACTGGAAAGTTGCCGCAATTCCAACGGAAAGCCGGCGTCATTTTAATGTAAAGCCGACTCAAGAGCTAAAATTAAGGTCTTGTTTAAGACGGTGAAAGGCATAATAGCCTGTTTGTTAGGATATTGTATAATTTTTGCAAAAATGGACTCAAAATCGTACGAGAGAAAAAGTTTTTCAAAGAAATCGATTCTTAGAGGACCTTTTGTTTAGATTTTTCACACACCTTGAAGATGTTTACGCGTTGATACTATCCGAATGGGACACAAAAGATGCACACCGTGCGGTTGCTGGTGGGTCCTAACCACACCTGCCATCCTCAGCTGCCGATAGTTTCCCATATAAACAACATCTCCTCGGTTTATATCACGAAAATCGTCAAAGCAACAAACTGTCAAACAATGTATCGGAACAGGCGAAAGAGTTGTATAGCAGTGTTCTAAACATATGTTTTGGCGTGCATGGCAGCCCCTTGAAGCTGCTTTACGATTAACAATCATCAAATAAATTGATATTTTTTACAATTTCTATATTTTTGTAACTTCTTTGTAATAAGAAAGCAGTAATTTTGCAGCGTAATCAGAGACGACTCGCTGGTAAGCGGGTCTTTCAATCCTATCTTCAAATTAATTTTTTCTTTAGGTATGCAAAAAAGATTGCAGTTTCTCATTGCTATGATGCTCATCGTAGTGTCGCAGGCAATGGCTCAGGTGACTACTTCTGCCATTAGCGGAAAGATCACTGCAGACGGCGAAGCCGTGATGGGTGCCACCATCACCGCTACACACCAGCCCACAGGAACGGTGTATCGCTCAGTGACAAACCAGACCGGACGCTTCACCATCCAGGGTATGCGTACGGGTGGTCCTTACAAGGTGGAAATCAGCTACATCGGCTACAAGCAGAAAGATGTAGAAGGAGTGTACTTGAAGCTCGGTGAGACAGCCGACCTCTCAAATGCTCTCGTTGAAGATGCCACAGTGCTTGGCGACGTGGTTGTGACCGGCAAGGCTGGACTCAACGCCAGTAAGACAGGTGCTGCCGCCAGCTACAACTCAGAGTATCTGGAGAACATGCCCTCAATCAGCCACTCTATTGCCGACCTCACTCGTCTCAACCCAATGGTCAGCATCTCGCAGAGCGGTGCCATGTCGTTTGCAGGAGCCAGCAACCGTTACAACAGTTTCCAGGTAGACGGCGCTGTGAACAACGACGTGTTCGGTCTTACTTCTAACGGTCAGAACGGCGGACAGGCTGGTACTCAGCCAATCTCTACCGAGACCATCGATCAGATTCAGGTGTGTGTGGCTCCTTTCGACGTGCGTCAGTCTGGCTTCACCGGTGGTGCCATCAACGCCATCACCAAGTCGGGTACCAACGAGTTCCACGGATCGGTTTACGGCGACTGGCTCAACCAGGCACTCATCGGTTCAAAGTACACTCTGATGAACGGCAAGGACAGTGAGAAATACAACGACGAGACCGAGTATCGTTTCGGTGCAACGATCGGTGGTCCTATCATCAAGAACAAGTTGTTCTTCTTTGCCAACTACGAGCGCTCAAACAAGGAGTACCCAAACAACTACGGCATCGACTCAGAGGCATCAAAGCTTGGCTCAGCAGGATTTGCTGAGGCGCGCGAGGCTCTGCAGATTCTGAAGGACAAGTACGGCTACACAGGCTCGTTCAGCAATCCTAAGAACTATACCAAGTCTGATAAGGCCGGATTGAAACTCGACTGGAACATCAACGACAAGAACAAGGCTTCTTTCGGATGGCGCATGGTGTTGGCTAAGCAGCTCAACGGCGCAAGCACTGCATCTAAGCTCGTGGCAAGCGACGGCATGTACGACTTTGTGAGCAACACCCACAACTTCACTGCCCAGCTCAACAGCACCATCAACGAAAACATGAACAATGAGCTGCAGGTCTCTTACGTTCGTGTACGCGACAAGCGCGACCCTTATGGCATCTTCCCTTACATTCAGATTAATAATGTGGGTGGTGGCACACTCTACTTCGGTACCGAGCGCTCATCTACTGCCAACTCACTCGACCAGGATGTGGTGACCTTCACCGACAACTTCAGCTGGTACATCGGCAACCACAACCTCACCTTCGGTACTCACGGTGAGTATTACCACTTCAAGAACCTCTTCATCCAGGATAACTACGGTAGCTACTACTTCAACGGTCTCGACAACTTCAAGATGTTCATGAACGGTGAGTCTGCCGACGGCAAGGCTGTGAACCAGTACCGCTACGGCACAGCCAACACAGCAGTGACAGGCGACCCACGTTGGGCTCCCGGCTTCGGTGCCGGCCAGATTGGCTTCTATGTGCAGGACAAGTGGAACGTGACCAACAACTTCGAGCTCACCTACGGCTTGCGTATGGACATCCCTCTCTTCTTCGATACCCCAACAGAAAACGCAGACTTCAACAAGACTGCCGAGTTGCAGGGCTGGAACGTCATGACCAACCACAAGCTTAGCAGCACTCCAATGTGGTCGCCCCGTGTAGGCTTCCGCTGGAACATCGAGAAAGAGCACAACCTCTTGCTCCGCGGTGGTGCAGGTATCTTCACTGGCCGTATTCCTTTCGTGTGGTTGAGCAACAACTTCTCTAACACCGGTATCCAGACTTCTGTCTACAACGTGTATGGCAGCACCGGCAATTTGGCCGGCCTCTCATTCATCGCTGATCCCGACAAGGCTAGCCAGAACGCTTCCAAGCTCACGGCTTCAGGCTCACAGCTGGTCAACGTGTTCGACAAGAAGTTCAAGTTCTCTCAGAACCTTCGTCTCGACCTTGCCCTCGACTTCACACTCGCCGGCATCGACTTCACCGTTGAAGGCGTTTACTCTAAGACCCTCAACGACGTTTACTATCAGGACCTCACCCGTCAGCTAACAGGCAAGACCCTGGGCGAGACTTATTCAAGCCTTTCGTTCGACAACCGTCCAATGCTTGCAAAGCAGGCTACAGACAAATCGGACAACAACTTCTCGAAGCTGTCTAATGTGTACATGCTGAAGAACACCAACCGCGGCTACGCCTACAACTTGGCATTCTCGGCTTCTAAGCGCTTCGACTTCGGTCTCGACATCACCGCTTCTTACACCTACTCACAGTCTAAGTCAGTGAACAGCGGTACGTCTTCAGTTGCTCAGTCTAACTACAACTACAACTACACTCACGCCAACCCGAACGAGCCGGAGCTAGGCTACACAGCCTACAACGTGCCTCACCAGATCAAGGTCCAGGCTATCTATCATAAGGATTACGCAAAACACTGGAACACAACAGTGGGCCTTATCTACACCGCTTCATCAGGCTCTCCATATAGCATCTACTACTATGGCGACCTCAACGGTGACGGTTCTAACGGCAACGACCTGCTCTACATCCCGACAAAGGAGCAACTCAACAAGATGGAGTTCAAGGCTACTTCTAAATACACAGCCGAGCAGCAGCGCGACAACATGAACTCATGGATCGAGGGCGACAGCTACCTGAGCAAGCACCGTGGCGAGTACTTTGACCGCTACGCTGACAACGAGCCTTTCGAGCACCACTTCGATTTCCACTTCGCGCAGACCTACAAGTTCCGTGTGGGCAAGGAGATGCACTCTGTACAGCTGTCCTTCGACGTGCTGAACGTGGCTAACATGTTCAACAAGAAGTGGGGTCGCTACACCTCTACAGGTTCATCTGTTTACTATTCACCAGTTACCTACTCTGGCAATGGACAGTTCCAATTCTTGCACGACGCCGACTACAACATGCGCTCATATAGCGACTACTACAGCCGCTGGCGCGGTCAGATTGGTTTGAAATATACCTTCTAAGATCCAATCCAGATTAATATAAATGGGGGATATGTCATTCACAAAGGATGACATATCTTCTTTTTTTCTTGCTTTTGCAGCGCACTTATTGGGAATTTTGTGTATCTTTGTAGCG
>CAVAOU010000198.1:0-4059 GCA_963590085.1 Senegalimassilia sp.
TTTCCCGATTGCGAGTGCAAAGGTACGGCGACTTTTCTTTCCCACCAAATATTTTCGCAACTTTTTTACTCCTTTTTTAGAACATTTTCCGCAACCCGCTGAAATGCCGCCAATTGACGACTAAACTTTTTTAGGAGTTCTCAGCCGCTATCGATTCCATCAGCGTTTTGTAGAACTTGTGCCTACACAAAGTAGCCGCCGAGCCGATTATCACAAGTTTCATTTTCGCGCGGGTCATTGCTACATTCATTCGCCGAAGGTCGGTCAGGAATCCGATTTTCCCGTCGTCATTGTTTCGCACAAGACTGATGAAAACCACATCGCGCTCCTGCCCCTGGAATCCGTCGACCGTGTTTATCGCCACCTTCCGTCCGAGTTTGCGGAAAAGCGTCTTTTTCTTTTTCGCCCAACGTAGCCACCCCACTTGTGCCTTATAAGGAGAGATTATCGCGAAATCAATATTCTCTTCCTCCACCCGTCGCTCGCCTATTCTTTTTATATACGCTTCCAAGCGGTCGAGCACAAACTGGCCTTCCTCTGGGTTGACACGTCCGCCCGTTGACGAGACATACTTTTCCGAAAAGTCCATATCCGTAGTGTCGATCCACTCAATAGGATTATCGAAATCCAAGATGCCGCGGAAGCCCACGCTGGCATCAGCCTTAAGCATGCCGCCATAGAACCAGTCGGAAGAAAATTTCATTATCGCCTCATTCATCCGGTACTGCACATCGAGCAGCGTAACAGCCTCCGGACAATTGTCGACCACGCCCTCCATCAGCGAGCGCGACAGGCCAGCCCGCTCAGCCTCCTGACATTTCACCGTTGGAGGAAGTTGGCAATGGTCGCCTGCAAACACCACACGGTCGGCCTTACGGATGGCAATCCAACTCGCCGCCTCAAGTGCCTGTCCTGCTTCATCTATATATAAGGTGGAAAAACGCCGTCCGTTGAGCAACGCATTGCTGCTTCCCACGAGAGTCGACGCCACCACACGGGCGTTGTCGAACACGCTTACCTGGATTTTCAGTTCAAGTTCCACAGCCCTGCGCCGCAGAGAACGCAACCTGTTGGCAATGGCCGACGAATCGTTGTGCGACATGCGCCTGCCCGCCGACACCTCGCGAATCATCTTGCGGATGCTCCACAACTCCGGATAGTCGGGATGCGCCTCAAACTGGCGCTCATAGGTAGCCGAAAGCACCTTATCGTTCACTCGCGCCGGGTTGCCGATGCGCAGCACCGCGACGCCACGGTCTATCAGTTTCTCAAGAATCCAATCCACGGCGGCATTGCTTTGCGCGCACACCAGCACCTGCGGCTCGCGGCGCAGCGTTTCGTAGATTGCCTCCACCAGCGTTGTGGTCTTGCCCGTGCCCGGAGGACCGTGCACCACCATCACGTCGCGACTACACAGCGACTTGTTTACCGCCACCTGCTGCCGGGCATTAAGCCACGGCATACTCATTGGCTGAAGTTGCCGGAATCCCACCGATGACAGTCCGCAAATCACGTCGCGCAGGTCTGCCAGCCTATTGCCTTTCGCCGCTGCAACCGCATCAAGAGCCTCACGCATGGCAGCAAACGACGTTTCGTCGAATGCCAGGTCGATGCCTAGGCGTGCCACGCCGTCTATTTCCTTAAGTGCCGAAGTGGAAGGCAAGGCAACGACCAAGTGGTCGGCATCGGCATAACTCACCGACGCCATAAAGTTGCGGTACTTCACCGTGCCGTCGAGCGCCTCATAGAAAAAGCGCACCTGCTTGCCCGGCTCAAATGCATGGTCGTCGCTATCGTCGGAGTCGCCCCCTTTAGCCACCTCGACAACATAGCGGTTAAGCGAGTTATAGTAACTCCTCCCCAGCCGCACCGGGAACCAGCACTGGCCGCGCGCCACACGGCGCTTGACGCCCATCTCGCCCGTCTGCCGCTCATATTCCGACTTCTCATAGTCGTATTCCAGTTGTAGTAGCCGTCTTTGTCTGCCGAAATGGCTCTCTATTGATTCTTTTCTTTCCATAGACGCCACAAAGGTAGGCATTCCGCATCTAACAATCCCCAGAAAGTAGGGAAAAGAGGTCGGAATATCGCCGTTGGTCGGAGATGGTTGACAATTTCAAAATAAAAATGTATCTTCGTGGAAAATTCAGCAATATGATAAAACGACTACTCTCAATACTCATAATTTCAGCGACTTCAGTTTGCGCGCACGCATTCTCCATCGAAGCGCTGCGTTTCCACTGCGCCGACGACACAGTGAAAATCAACCAGATGCTCCACGACGCGATTGCCGACCAGTCGCTCAAGACGCAGGGTCAGTACATGTCGTTTTTCGCCGACAAACTCATGGGCACGCCCTACGTGGCACACACTCTTGAAGGCGACCGCGAGTATCTCACCATCAACGTCGACCAACTCGACTGCACCACTTTTGTGGAAACGCTCGTCGCACTGACCAAAGCCGCTGTAGCGAAGTCGCCATCGTGGTACACCTACGCGTCGCAACTCGAAAATATCCGCTACCACTCCGGACGCATCAACGGATACGCATCCCGCCTCCACTACATCAGCGCATGGGTAATCGAGAACACCAACCGCGGCAATTTCCGAGAAATCACCGACCAGATTCCAGGCAACGAGGCCGTAATCAAGTCGCTCAACTTCATGTCGACCCACCGCAGCAGTTACCCTGCGCTGGCCGACAGCACCACTTACGCAGAGATCAAAAACCTCGAGGCTGGCTACAACAGTCACCGGTTTTCAATCATCAACAAGCGCAACCTCTACAAAAAGGACATCATCAACGAGTTGCGCGACGGCGACATCGTCTGTCTGGCCACGAAGACCGACGGACTCGACGTGTCGCACCTCGGCATTGTGCGCTTCGTCAAGGGCAAGCCTCACCTGCTCCACGCTTCGTCAAACTCGATGAAGGTAATCATCGACAAAGACGACCTGTTTGAGATGCTGAAGCCGCTGCGCAGCAACACCGGCATACGGGTAATCCGCCTCACCGACGAAATTTTCTAAACACACCTAACAATTAAAAAAGCGGGCTGATGCGATTTGCACCAGCCCGCTTCTGTTATAAGCCCTTATAAAAATTTACTTGATTTCAATGTTTCTTGTCAACTTTGGCAAATCCTCTTTGCGGAGTTTTGGCAAAGTAATGTCGAGCACGCCATTTTCAACGGTAGCACCAATCTTTTCCTTGTCTACGTCGTCAGGCAGAATCATTGTCTGCTCAAATTTCGAGTAAGAGAACTCGCGACGCAAATATTTGCGTTCCTTGTTTTCTTCCTTGTTGTCCGATTTCTTCTCCATCGAGATTACAAGATTGCTGTCCTCATCGATATGGATATCAAAATCACTCTTGGTCATGCCCGGGGCAGCAACCTCAACTTTATATTCTTTTTCAGTTTCGCTAACATTGATTGCAGGCGCTGTGGCGTTGGCTTTAGCCATCCACTCGTTGTCAAAAAAGTCATTGAAGATACTTGGCAACCAAGTCTGATCATTTCTTCTCATTGGCATCATAATTATTATCTCCTATTTTTTGATTAAACATTCAACTTTTCTGAACCTCCTTCGGGTGCCTCCACCTTCGGAAGTTCACCTTACAACATTGCAAAACCGAAGCCAAATGTTTGGCATTCAAAATTATAGACAATTTGTCCACTTCTGCTGACAATCTTTCGCCACCCTCTGCCAAATTTTCGTCACCCGCCCGAATCCCCCAAGTTCTTCGCGACCCTCCAAAGTTCATCTCGCCACCGCCATAACCTATCATTAAATGTACAAAAAAGCACTTTTTATTCATTTTATGTGATATATGCCAAGCGACCATTGGATTATCCCGAAATATTTCAACTTGTCGCAACACATCCATCTTAGAGAACTGGATAAAGTGTGCCGTAATAATGAGGAATCATCTTGCTCACCACTCTCGTGTATGGAATCGCAACTTCCCATACATACCAACATTCCTCTTCGTGGGGCATGGATGTCGCATAGCATCCAACATTCCCACAAACTCTACCCATACCTGTGCTGTATGCA
>CAVAOU010000199.1:0-4058 GCA_963590085.1 Senegalimassilia sp.
GTCCGAATATATAGTCTGTATTATATTTCATCTTAATTTATTTTCTATTAATGATTTAGCATTAGCGATAGCAGCTACGTCAATCGTCGAGCCACTTAGCATTCCTGCAATTTCCATCACACGATTCTCAGCATCAAGTTCTTTCAGCATCGTGAGTGTTTCCCCTGCCGCATCTTCCTTGTAGACCTTATAATGATGTTTGCCCAAAGCAGCCACCTGAGGCAAGTGGGTTATTGTCAAGACCTGTATCCTTGACGAAATCTCATCCATCATCAAGCCTATTTTATTGGCAACCTCGCCTGAGACGCCGGTATCGACCTCATCGAAAACAATTGTTGGCAATTGCATCTTTTCTG
Source organism: Senegalimassilia sp. (assembly GCA_963590085.1). Classification (GTDB taxonomy): domain Bacteria; phylum Bacteroidota; class Bacteroidia; order Bacteroidales; family Muribaculaceae; genus Limisoma. The sequence goes on from CAVAOU010000199.1 coordinate 357, forward strand.
CAAGAATTGTCTTTACGCACAGCATCAAGCGGGAAATCTCACCGCCAGAGGCAGTTGTCTCGATGGGCATTGGCGCTTGATTGAGGTTGAATGCCACCTTCAACTGCACTTTATCCTGCCCCATATTGCCACATTCCTTTTTTTCGAATGCAATTTCGCCCTTGAAGTTTTTCAGACCGAGTATCGCTGTCTTTTCTTTAAGTTGCGCCAAGAAGCGTTCTGCTGCTTTCTTACGGGATGAAGACAATTTCTCCGCCAACTGCGTCATATTCTTTTCCACTTTTTGCAATTGCCGTTGCAAATCAGCCAGTTCATCTTCCGAATTGTCTATTTCATCAATCGACTTTTTCAACTCCGCCTGATGAGCAAGCAAAGCGTCAATGGTGTCGACATGAAATTTTTGCTGAAGTGTGTAGATTGTGCTCAACCTACTTTCAATCTCGTCAATATCTACTGATTCATTGTCAAGATTCTGGAAGTCGTGGCTTACAGTTTCATAGATGTCCTGCAAGTCAATTTTGGCAGACTCCATCCGCTCTATCAGGCCATCAGCATTCTCATAGACATCTGAAATCTGCGACATACTCCTGCACGCATCTGAAAGCGAGTCGATGGCAGACTGGCTATTGTCGTTGAGCATATTGCACACCGAAGACAAAGAATCCTTGAGTTGCGCCATATTTTCAAGCACAGCCTTGTCCCGCTCCAAATCCTCCTGTTCGCCACTGTGGAGGTTTGCACTTTCCAATTGGTTGAGTTGGAAACGGAAATATTCTTCGTCCGCCTTATTTTGCTCAATACGGGATTTCACCTCCTCATAGTGCTTCTTTTGCTCTACAAATTGGTGATAGACCGTCTTGTATTCGCCTAACAGAGACCCATTGTCTGCAATATCGTCGAGCATTGACAACTGATATGCCGATTTCAGGAGCAAAGCGTTGCTGTGCTGAGAATGGATATCAATCAGAGCCTGCGTCAACTCACCCATCAGCCCCAATTGCACAGGTGTGTCGTTGACAAATGCACGGCTTCTCCCCGAGGGAAGAATCTCCCGGCGCACAATTGTCTCTTCAGGGAAATAGTCGATTTCGCTTGTTTCAAAAAACTGCTTCAAATCATAATCCTTGATGTCGAAAACCGCCTCAACGACAGTTTTTGCGTCTCGGTTCTTTGCGCTGCGGCTATCAGCCCGTTGACCCAACAGAAGCGATAATGCTCCTATTATGATTGACTTGCCGGCGCCAGTCTCACCTGTTATGATTGATAGCCCATCGTGCAGGTCAACCGACAAATGGTTAATCAGCGCAAAATTGTCGATGGTCAGTCTCTTTAGCATATCGGATTATTTTGTCTTGGTTTCTTCTTTGATTTTGTTGAGACGCTCACGCTCAGTCGGATAGAGCGGATAAAGCAATTCATAGACAGCGTCGCGCTCCGTTTGGTTCGACTTGGAATAGATGTTGACCAATTCGTCCAACTTGGCATCCTTGAACATGGACAGAGCCACCGACATCGGTGACACATCGTAGATTTGCTTGAGGATGTTCAGAGATTTGGTTATTACCGACTTCCCTTTTTCAGGACTCAGCACCATTTCATCAAGTCCTTTGCGATGATAATCGTAAATCAGTGTGCGGATTGCTTTTGTCGAATTGTCGGTATACGCGCTCAACACAGCGCTACGGTTTTTGTTATCCTCAAAAGCCTTCCAACCTTTCTCACCCGAACTTTGCGCCATGTTGACCACATTGGTCGCCTTTTCGTAATAATAGTCACCGCCATTTGGCGAAAAACTGTCGAAATCCAATGCCAATATCATATAGGCATAAAAATTCAGGATTGCCGTCAGATTGCTTTCCATCGAATTTTCATTGAACACCAACGGCTCGTTTTCCTGATATTCAAACTCAATGCTGTTGTCCTTGAAATTTATCAATGTCGTGGTATAGGAACTGTTGTAGACAGGCCGTGTAGACTGCACCTGCAATGTTCCTGTCATCTTCGTCCCGTCAATGCTTGCCATTGTGAAGAACAGTTTACACTCAATCTTCTCGTTTACCATAAATTGGGCATTACCCCATTGGTTATTGTTCATATACTCCGTTATGGCAGACTGAAGAGTGGTGAACACGCTTTTGTCGGTTCCGCTAATCTTGTCAGAATTGATTTCGACTGTGCAATTCAATTCTTGGCCGTAGGCGGAGAAAAGTCCGACAACAGCAGCGACCACCATAAGAACGACTTTCCTAAACATTTTTCGGCAAATTTAATTTTTCCGACACTTTGTCGACAATATCTTTCGCAACATCAAGTTTAGACTTGACAGGCAATCGCAACATCGAGCCGTCGCGATCAACAATCGTGACCTTGTTTGTATCCACGCCAAAACCGCTTTGCTTGTCCTCCAACGAATTGAGCACAATCATGTCAAGGTTTTTGCGGGCAAGTTTGTCAAGAGCATTTTCCTCGGCATGATCCGTCTCGAGAGCGAAGCCAACCAACAGTTGGTCTGCCCGCTTCTTCTGTCCCACAGCCGCGGCTATGTCGGGATTTTTGACGAGTTTAATCTCCGGCACATCACTTTTTTCACGCTTGATTTTCTTGTCGGCTACCGATGCGGGACGATAGTCGGCTACGGCTGCGCACATAATAGCCACATCCGTTTCCTCAAGACGCGCCATAACAGCATCGTGCATCTCAAGTGCAGACTCCACCGGCACAATGCCTACACCACACTGAGACTTTACAGAAACAGGGCCACTGATGATTGTTACATCGGCTCCCCGACGCGAAAACTCGTCGGCAATGGCATAGCCCATTTTTCCTGACGAGTAATTGCCAATAAACCTCACCGGGTCAATCTTCTCATAGGTAGGTCCAGCCGTGACGAGAACCTTCTTGCCTTTGAATGTATCCGCTTCTGCAAAATATGCATCAATGACACTGAAGATGTTTTCAGGCTCTTCCATGCGGCCTTTTCCAACCAGATGACTAGCCAACTCTCCTTCCGCAGGCTCTATCAGGATATTGCCGTAAGAGCGCAACTTGGCGAGATTTGCCGTTGTAGACGGATGCTTGTACATGTCCAAATCCATTGCTGGAGCAACAAATACGGGGCATTTCGATGAGAGATAGGTGGTAACCAGCATGTTGTCGGCAATGCCGTTGGCCATCTTGCCTATTGTCGAGGCTGTTGCAGGAGCGATGACCATTGCATCCGCCCACAGGCCAAGATCCACATGGCTGTTCCAACTGCCAGTGTTTGCCGTAAAGAATTCACTGATTACAGGCTTGCCGCTAAGAGCCGACAATGTGACTGGCGTAATGAATTCTTTCCCAGCAGGAGTGATAACCACCTGCACCTCCGCCCCAGCCTTGACAAAAAAGCGGAGCAAGGACACAGATTTATAGGCTGCGATGCCGCCTGTTATACCCAAGATGATGTGTTTGCCTTTAATCATCTATTTCATTCTTAACTTAATGTTGGTCAACACAGTTTTTGTGTTCTGAGGGAAATCACCTTGCAGCATCCATCCGAAATAGCCCGGATCACGCTTCAAGACGGCCTCAACCGGCTGACCTTTATATTTTCCGAAGTTGAACACCTCAACGTTCTGGTCATTGTAAATGATTCGTCCCGCCAAATCCACATTTCGGTTCTGGCTTGAGAACTTTGACAGGTATTCAACATCATTTTCCAAC
>CAVAOU010000200.1:0-4044 GCA_963590085.1 Senegalimassilia sp.
CTATAATGCCATTGCCCTGACCATGGGCGTTGACAACAGTCTCGGCGGCGGATCGTCCAACACGCTTAAACGCCAGGGCGCAACGCGTGCCGACGGCGGTACGGACTCTTACGTGAGTCTGACCACGGGCACCGGCATCCGCTTGAGGGTGGAAGGCGCATGGACAAGCGGAAGTGCCACCCGTGACGTCATCAAGACAACCCATGCCACAGCGGGCACTCCGGCAACCGACGCGACCTATAATCCCGTTTCCGGCTACACGCCGATGCTCTACTGGGATGACTTTGGCGCAGCCGACCCCGACAATAAGGCAAACACCGACAAGGGTCTCGACATCTACGCCGTGGCAATTGACGGACAGACAACGGCGCCCGCCCTTGCCGACGACGCTTGGGGCGATGCTACGTCCGACACCAATCTCCTTGAGTGGAACACAGAGGACAACGCTTCCGACCTTTTGCTCAACAAGGACTTGATTGTGGCAAACAACCTCAGCGGCGACGGCAATCCCGGCCGTTTGACCTTCGAGGAGCACAAAGCCATCAGAAAAGGGGAGAGCACAGCCGACCCATTGCAGGCACGGCTGGTGTTCCGCCACGTGCTGAGCAAAATCACCTTCAACCTCAAGGCGGCTGAAGGCTTTACCAACTACAAGTTTGTCAATACTCCAGTTGTGACACTCACTCGCTCAAAGAGCAGCGCCGCGGCGAAGGAATACTACTGCTATGTAGACGGCAACGTCAACGTCAAGAAAGGCGTGGCAACGGCTACCGGCTCATTGGTGGCAGTAATGCCGAAAAAGACCGGAGAATCGCTTTCGGGCACAAACCAAGTGGTCAAGGAAGAGGCTATTGTCTATCCAGGCTCTATTGTCTGCACTTCGGCAACCGACATTGTTGCAATGATCAATGCCGACGACAACCTCTACTACATCACCGCAGCGGAGATCAAGAAAGCCATCGACAACGCATTCCCTTCGGAAGACGTCGCTACACGCTACCTCACCAAGGCGGGCTACAACTATGTGTTCAACGTGACGGTAAACAAGACTGGTATCAATGTGACAGCCACATTGGTTGACTGGAACAACCTGAGCGGAGAATATGAGCCTAAAATCGACGTTACAGCCAGCGCTGGAGAGTCGGGCAGCACTGCAACAATCGATTCGTTCAGTTTCTACCGTATGGCAGACGAGTCGACCGGCTCGGACCGCAAGTACAACTTGTCGTTCAAGAGCGGCGACTACTATGGCGAAGAGGCACATGCCACACTGTCGACAACTGGCGAATGCACATTCGTCACTCCCGACGGAGCGGCTATAACCAACCTCTATTGGCCTGACCACCAGACCCACTATCATTTCCGTGGCGTCTACCCGCAGACCAGCACATCTGCCTCCGACAGCGACAAGCCTCTCGTGGCAGATGAAGCGACAACTGGCAACCAGGCCATTAAGGTGGCAAACTGCAAATACGATGCAACAGCATTCCCGTGCAACCTCATAATCGGTGCACCAGAGATAGCCGCTGGCACGATGTGCGGCAATGTGGACCACACCAATGGTGCCGGTCCGGTCGACATGTCGGTGCATGGCATCTGCGCCCGTGAAGGCAAGGTGAACCTTAACTTCCGCTACATGATGTCGCAGGTTGAGGTGAAACTCGTAACCACCACAGGCAACGACAAGGTGAACATCAACGGCAACACCAAGGTGGAGATTGAGAATGTCCAGACCGACGGTTGGGTAGGGCTCGACAGTCGCGCCATCGACAAATACGGCACGACGGCTGACTATCTGCTCAGCAACACCACCACCGACGCCACCTGCCTCTTGCGCCACGACTGCATCGTGCCGCAGGCATTGGCTGGACTGAAGTTCAAAATCTCGATTCTTGACGCCGACGGCAATGTCACTGAGATTTACCGCGCCACGATTTCCGACATCAAGGTGAAGGAAACCGACAGCGACGGCACTGCCACAGGCGATGCCCACTCCATCACGGCTTGGGAATCAGGAAAGAAGTACACATATACACTTACGCTCAGGAAAACCAAGGTGACGGTTACTGCAACCATCACCGACTGGACAACGAAAACAGCGGATTCAGACATATGGCTATAATGAAAAATCAAATCATAATAGTTTCGGCGGCATTGTCATTGGCAGCCTGCAGCAACGAAGAAAACTGGACGGAGACCGACAAGACCCCCGTCAGCGTGGCAATGGCTTTTGTCGACAGCGAAAACAGCGCTAAGACGCGTGCGGTAGACCATGACTTTGAGTCGGGCGACAAGTTGGTTGCCTATCTGCGCCACGCGCAGACCGCCAGCGGAACAACGGAAGGCGTGGGCAGTTTCGACCAGACTGTCACGTTTACCGTCAACAGTGATGCCACAATGACGCAGGTCGGCACTACCGACACCTACGAAACCAGCGACATCACTCCCGACAAGTCGCTCTATTGGGACGATTTCAGCAGCGCAACCTACGACATCCGCACCACTGGTCACGGACTGCAGTCGCTGTGGGGCTATTGCTACAACGGCAATGCCAGCGCTCCGGCAACGCCAAGCGATGTGCTGACATGGAGCGTAGCAACCAACCAGACCGCCGGCTACAAGACGAGCGACCTCCTTTGGTCGAAGGAGCAAGATGTTGTTGCCTATGAGCACAGCACCGCCGTCGACGGCACCCGCTCAGGCTTGGTCATCCCTTACACCCACGCAATGAGCAAAGCAACAGTTGTGCTTGTTGCAGCAACAGGCTTCGAAGGGACCAGCATATTCGACAATACCACCGTTACCCTTAACAGCGTGAACGTTACGGGCACGTTCACCGCTTCGACAGCAAAAATAGGAACCGACTTCACCACAGGCTCAATCCAGATGCACAAATCTTCGGTTAGCGCCGATGGAAAGACAGCAGTGTTCGACTGCCTTTTCGTGCCTACAGCCAGGGACAATGTGTCGGTAGCAGTTAGTGATGTGGATGGCAACAACTATACCATTACAATCACTCCTGAGATTCTTAACGACTGGGGGTGCATAACTACCGGAACGCAGTCGGGCGTTAACTACCAACTGACGGCTACAATAAAGAAGCAGGCAATCGACATCAAGGCGCAGATTGCAGATTGGGTAACCAAGGAAGCGTCGACCGAAGGCGTTATCAAGTTCTCGACCGACCTGAGCAACATCAGTCCGAGCACCGATTTGACCGACGGCACGTCGTACGACATATTCCGCGGCACATCGCTCGCAGGTTTGGATAAGGTTACTACCCGCGAATACGCCGATGGGGCATGGACCAATAATCCCGAAATCTATTGGCAGAACGCCAGCACCGACTACTATTTCCGCGGCTTGGCAACAATCAGTGCAGACAATAAAATCACGACCGTGGGCGGCAGCCTCGACGCAAGCAAGGAGAACGACCTCCTTTGGGCTACGACTGCAAAGCATACGGGCGAGAACAATAGCGGCGCTACGGTGACGGTAGAAGAGGGTGCGGCAATCTCGCCGCGCACATCGCAAGTGCCTATGCAATTCCACCACGCGATGAGCAAGGTTACGGTTACACTCGGCACTACTACCGACGATTCGGCTGTGGACCTCACCAATGCCACAATCACTATCCCAGGACTTATCGACAAGGGCACAATTGATGTGGCAACCGGCGAAATCACCGGCACGGCATCGAGCACAAGCACTCTGTCGGCATTGTCGGGCGAATCACACATCGTGATACCGCAAAGCCTTGTGGGCAAGGTGATGACAATTACATTGCAGGACGGCACAACCTACAGCGTTACCCTTACCGACGTAGCCCTCGACGGGTCGTCGACCAAGATTGAAAACTGGGAGAGGGGCAACGCCTACAACTATACCGTCAAACTCGCAAAAGAGGTTATCCAGTTTGGCGCATTTATCAAGGACTGGACGGTAAACAAAGGTTCTGGCGACGCTTCGCTCGACTGGGACTAAACAAGTAAAAGAAGACAAGAATGAAACTGCGATATCTGTTTATAGGAATGTCAATGATGC
>CAVAOU010000201.1:0-3987 GCA_963590085.1 Senegalimassilia sp.
TAGCGCGTTTAAGTCGGCAAAGTGGGTACGCATAGCCTTCGTTGGCACTACCGCTGGCGGAATGGATGTGCACATCGACAACGTTTCGTTCGACAATCTGGAGGCTATCGACGCCGAACTCTCATCAGTCGCCGGCCCGAAGAAAATCGCTGCGGGCGAGGCGGCTGAATATGAGGTGAAGGTCACCAATGTGGGTACTGACGACATCGCCAGCGCTATGCTTGTGCTCACCGACGCTTCGGGCAAGACTTTGGCGCAGGCCGATGCAGGCGCAGTAAAGGCCGGTGAGCAGAAGACTGTGACCATGACAACGGCATTCGAGGCGAAGGCATCGGTGGCAGTGACGGCTGCGGTGACCGTTGCAGGCGATACGAATGCTACCAACGACGCGAAAAATGTTGATACTGAAGTGGTAGAGCCAGTTGTGCCAGTGCCGCAGAACTTAGGCTGCGAGTTGGTCGACGGCGGACTGAAACTTACATGGCAATCGCCGTTGAGCAAGGGCGCTGTCACCGACAACGTGGAGAGTTACAAGGACTGGGCGATTGACAATGTCGGCGACTGGACAATGGCTGACCTCGACCACGACGTGACATACTATATCAACAAAGACCTCGGCGAATATGACAACGCCACAGTGGCTAAAGCCTTCCAGGTGTGCAACGCCAACACTCTCGGCATCGACATCTGGGACGAGGGCAAGCCGCACTCGGGCAACAAGATGTTTATGGCGGTGGCAAGCATGAACTATGTGAACAACGACTGGCTGATTTCGCCGCGCCTGAACGGCGGCGAGCAGACCGTTTCGTTCTTCGCCCGCAGTTTCACCCTGCAGGACCAGCAGCCTGAGCGTATGCGTGTGCTATACTCAACCACCGACACCGACCCGGCAAACTTCCAGAAAATCCATTCAGCCGACTATCTTGAGTTGACCGACCAATGGACGGAATTCAGTTATGTGGTGCCTGAAGGCGCACGCTATTTCGCTGTGAACTGCGTGAGCGACAGCGGTTTTGCGATGTTTGTCGACGACCTCTCGTTCAACGACCTCACCGTGCCGAAACTTAAGGTGAAGGAGTATGAGGTCTACCGCAACGGCAGCCTGTTCGGCAAGACCACCGACGCGTCGATTGTCGACGCCAATGTGGTGAGCGGCACGGTTTATACCGTCAAGGCAGTCTACGACAAGACCACCAGCGGCAACAGCGAGAGTCTTACCTATATCGAGGGTGGGGTAGAGGCGCTCGACGACAATGCTCCTCGCGTTGCCACTGATCGCGGCCTCGTCCTTGTGCTCAATGCTGAGGGCAAGCAAGTTGTAGTCCATGCAGCCGACGGCAAGACGGTTTATGCCGGCATCGCCGATTCGCCGCGCCACGCCATCCCTGCAAGCGCAGGAGTGTATGTGGTGACAGTTGACGGAAAATCGATGAAAGCGTTTGTAAGATAATTAGTTAATTGATATGATTGGTGAGGGCGCTGATAATTTCGGCGCCCTCTCTTTTGTGTATATGCTCGGTTTGCATTACATTTGTAGAAAATTATAAATATTCTCGTGACGGATAAACTAAATTCTTTTGTTGCATTTTGCAAAAGACACAGAATCCTGACAACGATTGCGCTGATAATTGTCTTCGACATAGTGGTCATTGTTGCCAGTTATTTTGCTTTGGGAGTGTTCACCAACCACGGCAACAAGGAGACTGTGCCCAACTTGACGGGCATGGACATCGACAAGGCTACCGAGATGCTCAGCCGCAGAAATCTCAACATCGAGATTTCCGACTCGTCGTATGTGGCTAACGTCAAGCCTGGCTGCGTGTTGGAGCAGAATCCCGCAGCAGGGTCGTTTGTCAAGGACGGCCGCACCATTTACGTTACTATCCGCACATATTCCACAAAACTCATAAAACTCCCGTCGCTCACCGACATGTCTGTGCGCCAGGGCGAATCCGTGCTACGTAGCGCCGGAGTGAAGAGCATCCGCATCCGCCGCGTGCCGTCGGAGTTCCAAGATCTTGTGCTTCAGGTGCTTTGCAACGGTAATTCGGTGCAGGACGGCGGCAAGATTCCTGTCGACGCTGAGGTTACGCTCGTTGTAGGCGACGGCTCGCTCAACGGCGTCGTCGAGGAGGATCTGTCGGGCAACGATACCGCTGCCTTTGGTGGGGACGAAGAGTTTGAACTGGAATAATCACCCCTTGATTTGGTTTGATGGAACAAGATATTGAAGATGAATTGATTGATGCCGACGCAATGCCTACGGAAGGCGCCGACGGTCAGGAACTGTGGGAACACTTCCGCTTTGTGGCGGAAAAAGGTCAGAACTTGCTGCGCGTTGACAAATTCCTTGTTAGTCACATCGACAACACCTCGCGCAACCGCATCCAGCAGGCTGCCGATGCCAACTGCATCCTTGCCAACGGCAAGCCGGTGAAGTCGAACTACCGCGTGAAGCCCGGCGACATAATCTCACTGGTGATGGATCGCCCTCGCTATGAGTTGGACATCATCCCCGAGGATATCCCTCTCGACATCGTTTACGAAGACGACCAGTTGCTGGTGGTCAACAAGCCCGCCGGACTCGTGGTGCATCCCGGTCACGGCAACTATTCGGGCACGCTGGTCAACGCCCTTGCTTACCATTTTCGCAACGATCCCGACTACGACGTTAGCGACCCGCGGCTCGGCCTTGTGCACCGCATCGACAAGGACACTTCCGGACTTCTTGTCGTGGCGAAGACACCCGATGCCAAGACCTTCCTGGGTAAGCAATTCTTCAACAAAACCACTCACCGCCAGTATGTTGCCCTCGTGTGGGGCAAGTTTGCCGAGGAGAGCGGCACGGTTGAAGGCAACATTGGCCGCAACCCCAAGGACCGCCTGCAGATGGCGGTGTTTCCCGACGGCGACCAGGGCAAGCATGCCGTGACCCATTACCGCGTGATTGAAAACCTCAGCCATGTGGCTGTGGTGCAATGCCAGTTGGAGACAGGCCGCACCCACCAAATTCGTGTGCACATGCGCCACATCGGCCATCCGCTTTTCAACGACGCCCGTTACGGTGGCGACAAGATTTTGCGTGGCACAACCGCTGCGAAATACACCCAGTTTGTGCAAAACTGCTTCAAAATCTGCCCGCGCCAGGCTCTGCATGCCAAAACCCTTGGCTTCGTGCACCCCACAACCCGCGAAGAAATGTTTTTCAACAGCGAGATTCCCGAGGACATGACCGCCCTGATTAAAAAATGGGAAGATTATACGGCAGCAGTGTTATAAAATACCGAAAAACCGTTGGAAAATCCGATTACTTTCATTATCTTTGAAAGTTTAAAACAAGTTTGGTTATCTTAAATTTATGAACATATGAATGAGATTGTTACCCCAAAAGAGTTTGGCGATATTTGCCCATTTTCGGATGCCGAATTCCACTCGAAAATGAAGGAACTTGTCGCAGAAGACGGTTTCAAGCATGCAGTCACTTGGGTTATGCCCAACATCGACTATGAGGGGTTCTGTGCTCAACTCCTTTCAATAAAGACAAAAAAGGATTTTCAGGAACAAGTGATGTTCGACTTCCTGAAACTTCTTGCCGCCAAAACCACGGCGGGAATTTCCTACGACAATATCGAGAAGGTTGACCAGTCGATGGCCTACACGATGATCACCAACCACCGCGACATCGTGCTCGACGCCTCGTTCCTCAATTTGGCTCTGCTCTTCAACAACTATCGCACCACGGAGGTGGCTATTGGTAGCAACCTGTTGATTTACAAGTGGATTGAAGACCTTGTGAGAATCAACAAGAGCGTGATTGTGAAGCGCGACCTCAGCATCCGTGAGGCACTCGGCGCCGCAGAGCAACTCTCGGGATACTTCCATTTTGCTGTAACCCAGAAACATGAGTCAATCTGGATTGCCCAGCGACAGGGACGCGCCAAGGACAGCAGCGACGGCACTCAGGAGAGCCTCATCAAGATGCTCGCA
>CAVAOU010000202.1:0-3944 GCA_963590085.1 Senegalimassilia sp.
GACAAGGTTGGCAGCCGGATATTTGCAGATGCCCGGACGCTTGACGACTTCTATTTGGCGCTCAGTTCCGTTGCCGGCGACAAGATGCAAGGGAAAGACGACACGCTTGTGTTTATTGATGAAATCCAAGCATACGACCACTTGCTTACCTTGCTTAAATTTCTACGCGAGGACGGCAAATTCACATTCATTGCCAGCGGCTCTCTGTTAGGTGTAACGCTCAAAACAACATCTTCAATTCCTCTTGGAAGCATTATCATCAAGCACATGTATCCGCTTGATTTTGAAGAATTCCTCATTGCCAACGGTGTCGGGAAATTAGTGTTCGACACTATGCGCAAGAAGTTTAAAGCCAGAGAAGCAATGCCCGAAGCCATACATCAGAAACTAATGGACTTGTTTCGGAAATATCTGCTGGTCGGCGGGCTCCCTGACGCCGTAAAAGAATTTATCGCCACTAAAAACATCGCTACCGTGCGCACCATCCACGATGCAATCTATCAACTCTACAAGGTTGATGCCGCACGATATGAAGAAAACAGCAGCCGACTCAGAATCCAACGCGTATATGACATGATACCGTCAAATCTAGAGAATAAGAAGAAACGCATTGTTGCAAAAGACATTGACGGCAAAACAGGAAAACGCATGAGCGACTACGCAGAAGAATTTGACTATCTGATTTCATCCGGCATTTCGCTCGAAGTCAAGGCTATCAGCAAGCCGAGTTTCCCGCTAATAGAAAATAGTGGAAAGAATCTGCTGAAACTTTATCTGAACGATGTTGGCCTGCTTACTGGTCTGTTTTATGGGCGCAACCTCCAGGCCGTGATGGGCGACATTGCAAGCATCAACCTCGGCTCTGTCTACGAAACAGTTGTGGCACAAGAGTTGAAAGCACATGGGTTCAATCTCTATTATTACGACAACAAAAAGATTGGCGAAGTGGATTTTCTCATCGACAACCGAAGCAATCTGACAGTGTTGCCTTTAGAGATAAAATCCGGCAAAGACTATAAGGTTCACAGCGCTCTCGAACGCTTTCTTCAAACCAAGGAATACAACATAGCAGAAGCCTTCGTCCTTTCCAATGCCGCAAAGGTGGAAAAAGAAAACGGTATAACCTATCTTCCCATCTACTACATTATGTGTATCGAACCTGAAAGTATGGGTTAATAAAACCAGAAAATAGCAGGCGGATGCGCCGGGTTGGTGCATCCGCCTGTCTATAGAGGGGCTGATTGGAATCAGTCAAAAACTTTGTCCCAGTCCTTCCACACTGGCTCGTAGCCCAGTGCGCGAATTTCGCTCGTCACGGCTTCCGGCGAACGCTCGTCGCTCACGTGGAACTGCTCCAGCGAGTCGGGCGCTGCTGCATAGCCTCCTGGGTCGGTCTTGCTGCCAGCACTCATGGAGGTGACGCCGAGTTTCATCATGTTGGCGCGGAACTTAGGATTCTCGCGCGTTGAGTAACTGATGTCAACATCGTGGTCGAAGATGCGGAAGGCAAACGTGAGTTGTGCCAACTCCTTGTCAGTCATCGTGACGTTAGGCTGATAGCCGCTCTCCGACGGACGCATGCGAGGGAAGTTCACGCTGTAGCGTGTCTGCCAGTAGGTCTTCTGCAGATAGCGCAGATGATATGCCATCATCGTCACGTCGGTGCGCCAGTCCTCGAGGCCGATGAGCACGCCCATACCAATCTTGTGCACTCCAGCCTGACCCATACGGTCGTAGCCGTTGAGACGCCATTCGAAGATCGACTTCATGCCCTTCGGGTGGTACACCTTGTAGCGCGCGCGGTGGTAGGTTTCCTGAAAACAAACCACACCGTTAAGTCCCGACTTGGTGAGGCGGGCATAGTCCTCGGCCTTCAACGGCTGCACCTCGATGGTGAGGTTATTGAAGTAAGGGCGCGCAATGTGGAGTGAATTTTCAAGATAGTCTACGCCGGCAACGGCAGGAGCCTCACCTGTCACGATAAGCAAATTCTCAAACGGGCCAAGGCGACGGATGGCCTTGCACTCCGCTTCAATCTGCTCGTCGTTGAGGGTGGTGCGCGTAAACGGGTTGTTGTGGTTAAAACCGCAGTACACGCAGAAGTTTGTGCAGGCATTGCTCAGGTACAAAGGAATGTACATGCTGATGGTCTTGCCAAAACGCTCTTGCGTGTATTTCTGCGACAGGCGCGCCATCTCCTCCAGATGCGGCACCGCCGCCCGCGAGATGAGCGCCATGAAGTCGTCGACATCGAGACGCTCCTTAGAGAGCGCTCTGACAACGTCGGCGTCAGTCTTAGAGGCAATTTTCCGGGTTGTCTCGTCCCAACTTATTTTCTCTAATACTTCTGAAAACATTTATTTTTTTAGTCTTTACAAAGTTCTTGTGAAATCTTTTGCGTGATGCGCATAGCACAGAAGTTCGGTCCGCACATTGTGCAGAACTTGTCGTCGGTGCCGCGGCTCTCCACATAGTACTGCTTAGCGCGGGCAGGGTCGAGCGACAGGTTGAACTGATCCTTCCAGCGGAACTCGAAGCGAGCCTTGCTCATGGCATCGTCGCGCACCTGCGCTCCAGGCAAGCCTTTAGCCAAATCGGCAGCATGGGCTGCAATCTTGTAGGCAATCACACCGTTGCGCACGTCCTCACGGTCAGGCAGGCTGAGGTGCTCCTTTGGAGTGACGTAGCAAATCATCGCCGTACCGAGCCATGCAATTTGCGCTGCGCCGATAGCCGAAGTGATGTGGTCGTAGGCAGGCGCGATGTCGGTGGTCAACGGGCCGAGAGTGTAGAACGGAGCCTCGTGGCAAGCAGAAATCTGCTTTTCCATGTTCTCCTTGATTTTCTGCATAGGCACGTGTCCCGGACCTTCGATAATCACCTGCACATTGTGCTTCCAAGCCTTCTCCGTGAGTTCGCCGAGCACTTCCAGTTCGAGGAACTGTGCGCGGTCGTTGGCATCGTGGATAGAGCCAGGGCGCATACCGTCGCCGAGCGAAATGGCAACGTCGTATTTCGAAATCAGTTCGCAGATTTCATCGAAATGAGTGTAGAGGAAACTCTCCTCGTTGTGGAGCACACACCATTCCGTCATGATGCTGCCACCACGCGAAACGCAACCCGTAAGGCGGTCGCCAACCAATTTGGCATGCTCGCGGAGCACACCGGCATGGATGGTGAAGTAGTCCACACCCTGCTCGCATTGCTCAAGAAGAGTGTCGCGATAGATTTCCCATGTGAGTTTCTTCACATTGCCGTTCACCTTTTCGAGCGCCTGATAGATAGGCACAGTGCCCATCGGCACCGGACAGTTGCGGATAATCCATTCACGGGTTTCGTGGATGTGCTTGCCCGTTGACAAGTCCATCAGAGTGTCGCCGCCCCAATAGCAACTCCACACAGCCTTGTCGACCTCCTCCTTGATGCCCGACGAGAGCGCAGAGTTGCCGATGTTGGTGTTGAGTTTCACGCTGAAAGCACGGCCGATGATCATCGGCTCTGCCTCTGGGTGGTTGATGTTGGCGGGGATGATAGCCCTACCGGCAGCCACTTCCTGGCGCACAAACTCAGGAGTGATATAGGTGTCGATGCCCAGTTCCTTGTTGTTTAGGTTCTCGCGTATTGCCACATACTCCATCTCGGCAGTCACAACGCCAGCCTTAGCATACGCCATCTGTGTGATTTCCTTGCCGGCCTTTGCCTTGCGCGGATTGTAGAGATGCTTGAAGCGAATCTCGTCGAGCGAATGGTCGGCAAGACGCTGACGGCCGTAGTCGGACGAAATGCCGTCCTGCACCTCAGTGTCGCCACGCTGCTCAATCCACTGCTCACGCAAGCGGGGGATGCCCTTGTTGATGTCCACTTCCACGTTAGGGTCGGTGTAAACACCGCTCGTGTCGTTGACCACCACCGGAGCGTTCTCTGTCATCACTTTCTCGCCGTCG
>CAVAOU010000203.1:0-3942 GCA_963590085.1 Senegalimassilia sp.
GGTTGATGCCCAATGTAGTACCAGGCAACGCGATGAACTCGTCGCGCGCAATAACCTTAAACCACGGATAGCCGGCAATCAGGTAGTCCTTGCCGTTGTCGCGGAAGTAGCACTGTTTGGCAGAGTTCTTCAAGCAGTTGTAGAAACTTGTGCGGCTTGTGCGGCTCAATGCTTCTTTTTCGAAAACCTGCTTGAATCCGCGTGGTTTCACTGGCTCTGTGCTGGCAGAGAAAATTATGCTTTCGCCCTTCTTGATTGGAATCTGGAAATAGCCAGGCACCCACAAATCCTCAGTATAGGGCTCTTCTCGTGCCATGTCCTTCACGTATTCGAGTCCGTTGTACCAGTGTGGGTCGTAGACAAACTTCGGAGCGTGGCTGAATTGCAGATACAGGCGAGGGTAACCCTCGTAGAGGCAGAATGAAACACCGTTTTCGGTCTCTTCGAACGACGTGTTCAGGTTGCTGTTTTCTGTGCAAAGCGACATCGAATTGCGGAACGCGAGAAACGGCTGAAACTGCAACGTTGTGGGAGAGTGTGCTTCCAGCAGCGTGTAGCGGATCATGATGCGGTTTTCGTAGGCTACGAATATCTTCTCCTTGGTGAGAACAACGCCACCCACGCGGTAAGTAAGTTTAGGAACTGTGTCACAATTGAACTCACGGAGATATTTGTGGCCATTTGGACTGTAAGCCCCGTTGCGATAGCGGTGAATCCCCAAATTGAAAGGCGCTCCATGCTGGATTACAGTTTCATCAAGCGACGACAGCAGCACATAGTTGTCGTTGCTCAATTCCTTTATAGGAATGACCAATAGTCCGTGCTGCTTTCTCGTATTGCACCCAATTACGGTGGTGCAATGGTAAGACCCTGCCATGTTGGTCCGAAGAATCTCTTTAGGTAAAGATTGGTCAAGATTGATAAGCAGGTTTTTATCGAACTTAAGGTAACTCATATCGTTATGT
This sequence comes from Senegalimassilia sp., assembly GCA_963590085.1. GTDB lineage: Bacteria > Bacteroidota > Bacteroidia > Bacteroidales > Muribaculaceae > Limisoma. Next base: position 966 of record CAVAOU010000203.1, read on the forward strand.
ATAGGAGTTTGGTTAGTATATAATGGTTTTAAATTATGCACGAATTTAGGCAAAAAAAATCAAGGAAAAAAGAGAAATGTTGCAAAACATATAAATTTGCAGAATTAGACATTCAATTCTGCTCTGATGGAACTGATGAAGTTCCAAAATGACGTTTCGATAGTGTTTAGAATGTTCGGTTTTTCCGTTGTAGAGGCGGTAGTAAACACGTTCAGCGAGTGCGGATGGCACACGATGTCGACTGTGCTTTTCATCATCACTGGCTCTCCGTCGAGGTGAACAATTCCGTCGCGCTCGCGCTCTATTGAAAGAGATGGGCTGCGGAAGGATATGATGTTTGTGTCCTGGTCGATATGCTTTGAAAAAAGCAGAAGTCCAAGCACCGCGGTGTCGAATGGCGTGATGGGGAGAACGACGGTTGTGTCGATGAGTCCGTCGTGCATGTCGGCATTAGGCGCGATGTAGGCATTGTTGCCGTATTGCGAAGCGTTGCCGCAGGCAATCAAGAATGCCCGCTCGGCAATTACTCCTGTAGGGGTGACAATCCGGTAGTTCTGGGAGCGGTACTTCAGATATTCGCTGATGGCGCTTTTCACATAACTGATAGGTCCGCGCTTCGAACTTTTTGCGAACTTCTCGCTCACTTGTGCATCGAAGCCGATGCCGCAGGTGCAGAAGAACGGATGCCCATTGGCTGTGCAATGGTCCAGTGTGTCGACGTTGTCTTCAAGGATGACATCGATTGCCTTCTCTATGTTGAGCGGTATTTGCAGGTGGCGGGCGAGTCCGTTGCCCGACCCGTTCGGGATGATGCCCAAGATGGTTGAGGTGTTGCAAAGCGCTGATGCAACTTCATTTACTGTTCCGTCGCCGCCGATGGCAATAACGGCATAGTAGCCGTCTTTGGCGGCTTGCGATGCCAGGTCGAAGGCGTGGTTTGCCCGTTGGGTGAAACGAATTTTAAGGTCATATCCAGAGAAGCGCCTATTCAGTATCTCAGGCAAGAATTCTTTCTTGCTTGTGCCCGAAATAGGATTGATTAGAGCCAGATATTTTCGCGTTTCGCCCATGCCGCAAAGTTACATAAAAATTACAAATTTTTAAATGTGTCATTGCCCAATGGCGCAAGTCGCTTGCCAAATTCCAATGGGTTCGGAATATTTGCATTAACTTTGCATCATAAATTCGTTTGTAATGACAATCTGTAAGACATCAAATAAGGCAAATCAAGTTGATATGCTTCACGGCCCGTTGTTGATGAAGATATTGCTGTTCAGTTTGCCTCTGGCTGCAAGCAGTGTGCTTCAGCAATTGTTCAACTCCATCGATGTGGCTGTGGTAGGCCGCTTTGTCGGAAGTGAAGCATTGGCGGCGGTGGGGAGTAACTCGTCGGTTATTAGTCTGCTTATCAACTTGTTTGTGGGCATATCCTTGGGCGCAAATGCCATAATTTCCAACCATATTGGTAGCCAGAATGATGATGGCATACGCCGTGCAGTTGGCACGGTGAGCATTTTGGCAGTCGCCAGCGGATTGTTCCTGATGGTTCTGGGCTGGTTCATTGCACGGCCGATACTGGAATTGATTGATACGCCCGACGAAGTCCTTGATATGGCTGTGCTGTATCTTCGCATCTATTTCCTGGGAATACCATTCTTCCTGATTTTCAACTTCGGTTCTGCTATACTGAGAAGCAAAGGCGACACCCGTCGTCCGCTATACATTCTTGTCGTGGCGGGTATCATCAATACTGGCTTGAACTTGTTTTTTGTGCTTAGTTTAGGCATGGGTGTGGAAGGTGTGGCAATTGCAACTGGCATAGCGAATATGTTTAGCGCAATCAGCATCGTGGTGTTGTTGTTTAAGGAAGACGGCCCGTTGAAGTTGGACACAAAATATATGCGCATCCACGGCTCTGAGTTGAAGCGAATTCTGAAAATTGGTGTGCCTGCCGGATTGCAGGGCATGGTGTTTTCTGTATCGAACGTGATTGTGCAGTCCACAATCAACACCTATGGCGCAAGTGCCATTGCGGGTTCGGCTGCAGCATTGAATTTTGAATACTATTGCTATTTCATTGTTGTCGCTTTCAATGGCGCTGCAATCAGTTTCATAGGACAGAACTATGGTGCTGGAAAATTGGATCGCGTAAGCCGGATTTTCTGGATTTGTATGGGAATGAGTGTTGCGCTTTGTCTTGGTGCAAATTTGCTATTCTCAATGCAGGATAAGTTTTTCCTCGACTTTTTCTCAACGGATGCAGTGGTGCATAAATTCGGTGCAATCAGATTGCATACCGTACTCGCATTTCAGTCGATTGCCTGCAGCTATGAAATCGCAGGCTCATGCCTGCGTGGCATGGGGCGCTCGCTTACGCCTACACTCTTCACGATTTTCGGCACTTGCTTGCTCCGTATAATTTGGGTGTATGCCGTTTGCCCGAATTGGCACGGCTTTGAGCATTTGCTGCTGGTTTATCCAATCTCTTGGATTCTGACGGGTTCCATGGTTGTTTCCTGCTATTTCGTTGTTCTCCACCGTGAGAAGGTGAAGAACAACAAGCAGTTATTCAAGGCGTAGCGCGCGGATAAATCCGCTGTATGTCAGGGTTATGCCGACTTGTACACCTTTGCATTGTGGCGATATTGCATTGTATTTGTAGCAAATCACATAAGGTGTCAGTCTGATGGACGACGTGTATTGCTCGCGGCGGCCATTGAGGAATGATGATTTGTCGCTGACAGTAGAGTGGAAACGCCAGTCAAAGTCGATGCCTGCAATGAAGTTGAAATTGTGGAATGATTCTTTCTTTGAGTCGGAAACCATTTTCCAAACATCTTTCTGGGTACTTTCGTCTTTGCCTTTCTGGAACGTTGCGCCATACCATGCGTAGTTTGTCCAGCCGCCACCGATATGTGGAGTCAGTGCAAATCTTTTTGTGTCGACAAACTGATATCCAATGGAAACACTGCCGCTG
>CAVAOU010000204.1:0-3934 GCA_963590085.1 Senegalimassilia sp.
GCTCGAGGGACTGTCGCCGCGCTTTGCCGCCTATGCCCACGCAAACGGGCATCGGCTGTACACCGTAATCTGGTACGGCTCGACCACAGAACGTTGGGGCAAGTCGCACAGGCTCAGGGTGTATGCCAATCGGTTTAAGGCTGACTATGTGGTGATATGCCTTGGCGGCAACGAACTCTTCATCCGCGACGTTGAGCGCACGCGTGCCGACAAGGTCGATGCCATCATAGCCGACATTGGCGATTTGCCGTATGTGTGGATTGGCCCGCCAAACTGGAAGCCCGACACGGGGATAAACCGATTGATAGCATCGAAGGTGGGCGAGGGGCGGTTCTTCCTCTCCGCCAATCTCCGCCTTGAACGCGCATCCGACGGCGCGCACCCCACCCACGAGGCGGCATCGCAATGGATGGACAGTGTGGCGCACTGGATTGCCACCGAGTCCTGTTGCCCAATCCGCCTCAATGCGCCTGACCGGGCAACGGCAAAAGCCGACAGAACCATAGTACTAACGCCAAATGATTGATAGGATTGTTGACATATTGACCAATGCTGAAGGCGCATCCGCCCTGTTCAACAGCGAGGCGTTCTGGCTGATGCTACTGCTCTTCTATCCCGTCTACGGACTGGTCTACAGGCGGCGCACGGCGATGATGGTTGTGGTTACGGCGTTTAGTCTGCTGTTCTGCTGGCGCGCCGGAGGATGGCTGTCGGCGCTGGTTGTGGTGCGGGCGGTGGTCGACTATCTGCTGTCGCTGGCTATAACGCACAGCCGGGCGAAGCGCGTCCGCCAGGTGTGGCTCACGCTTGGCATCGTCCTTTCCGCTGGCACGCTGGTGTGGTTTAAGTGTTCTGACACGATTGTGATGGTAGGCATCTCGTTCTACACGTTCCGCTCGTTGAGTTATCTTGTCGACGTCTACCGTGGCACCATCATCGCCCCGCGACGGATGCTCGACTATGTGTTTTACCCCACCTATTTTCCCGTCTTTGTGGCAGGCCCTATTGTGCGTGCGTCGGAATTCTTCCCTCAGATTGAGGGCGACAGGCGCATCTCTGCGGCAACGCTCTATTCTGGACTGTTTCTTGTGATGAAAGGACTGCTGAAGAAGGCTGTGATAGCCGACTATCTGGCACAGTTCAACAACCTTGTGTTCGACAATCCTGCGGGTCACGACGGTGTGGAAGCGGCATTGGCACTGCTCGGCTACAGTGCGCAAATCTATCTCGACTTTTCAGGCTATTCCGACATCGCCATCGGCCTCAGCCGCACCCTTGGCATTAAGTTGCCCGCCAACTTCCGCTCGCCGTACAAGGCTGCGAGCATCACCGACTTCTGGCGGCGGTGGCACATCTCCTTGTCGTTGTGGCTCAGGGACTACATCTACATCCCGCTCGGCGGCAACCGCCATGGGAAGTGGCGCATGCGGATTAACGTGATGGTAACAATGGCTATTGGCGGCATTTGGCACGGCGCAGGGCTGCCATTTCTCGTGTGGGGCATGCTCCACGGCGCATTGCTCGTGGTGCAGAAGACTGTGGGCAGACTGATACCGTCGTTTCGCGGCGAGAGGATTGTCTACGCAGTGGTTACCTTCCTTGCCGTGACACTCTTGTGGCTGCCGTTTCGCTGCCATTCGCTTGGCGACTGCTCAGTGATGCTCACCAAGATGGCGACGGCGATGGATCCAGCCACCCTCTATGCCTTCCTCACGGAGCGCACCCTGTGGGCAGTGATGCTCGTGGTGGCATATCTGCTCATCTGCTTGCCCTCGCGCCTGTCGCAGTGGGCAGAGCGCAGGTTTGTAGGAATGCGGTGGGTTGCAAAACTCGTGCTGTTCTGCCTCCTCGTGCAACTGATAGTCGAATTCAGCGCCGCCTATGTCTCTCCATTCATCTACGCCGCCTTCTAAGCAATACTTTAAAACATATTGAACAAAGTCAATTTATATTTAGATATATTGTTTATATTTTGTATTTTTACAATCTGGCAGAAATATAACGCATCTTGGGTATAAATGAGATGTGGACGAATTGTAATTGGTGAGATGTGTCTCACTAATCTGATATTACAAGTGGTAAATATGACAAATGAAATTAGTACAACATCCGATAATATAGCGGACTTATATAACAAAGTGTCTATTCTTATAGAACAGGCACGGTCTTATGTAAAGACTTCAGTCAATACCGCTGAAGTCTATACAAAGTATTATATTGGCAAATATATTGTGGAGTATGAACAGAAAGGAAATGTCCGTGCGCAATATGGAAAGCGAGTTCTGAAAGAATTGTCTCAAAAATTAATTGTTCGTTTTGAGGATGGATGGTCTGTTGATACTTTGGAAAAATGCCGAAAATTATTCTTGGTATACTCAAAATCCGCAACACTGTTACGGAATTTGGAAAAACAAGGGAAATCCGCAACAGCGTTGCGGATTTTTGAGAAGACAGAGACAGAGGCTCCAAGCTTTCTTCTATCTTGGTCTCATTATTTAATTTTGATGCGTATAGATAATGAAGCTGAACGCAATTTCTACGAGATAGAATGTACAAGCCAACATTGGGGAGTTCGACAGTTGCAGCGTCAAGTAGGAAGTTGCCTCTATGAGCGATTGGCTTTGAGTCGTGACAAGGACGAGGTGATGCGATTGGCAAAAGAAGGACAAACCATAGAGAAACCTTCGGATGTAATCAAGAGTCCTTTAACTTTGGAGTTCTTGGGCTTGAAGCCTGACGCTGCCTATTCTGAATCGAGGTTGGAGAATGCCATCATCAGCAAGATGCAACAGTTCCTGCTCGAATTAGGTAAGGGTTTCCTCTTTGAGGCTCGCCAGAAACGTTTCACTTTCGATGAAGACAACTATTATGTGGATTTGGTCTTCTATAATAGATTGTTGCAATGCTATGTCCTCATTGACCTAAAAACAGATAAGCTTTCCCATCAAGATTTAGGGCAAATGCAGATGTATGTCAATTATTATGACCGCTTTGTGAAGCAAGATTTTGAGAAACCTACAATTGGTATATTGCTTTGCGAGAGCAAGAACGATGCCCTTGTGGAGTTGACATTGCCCAAAGACTCTCATGTCTATGCTTCGGCATATCAGTTGTATTTGCCAGACAAGGCTTTGTTGCAAGCCAAGGTGAGGGAATGGATTGCAGAGTTTGAGGGAAATAATATAGACGAATAATTAATGTTGGTGAGACGTGTCTCACCAACATTTTCCGTGGTGCGGATAATTCCTATTAAGAGAAGATGTCATTCTAACTCTGGCGTTTGTAGCTTTTTACGGCGATTGAGGCGAGGGCGATGGCGTAGACGCCGAGGGCGGCGAAGTCGGTCGCCATGTCGGTGAATCCGCTGCCTTTGAGGTAGACGGCGCGCAGGGTGTTGATGAAGTAGCGCGGCGGCACAAAGTAGGTTATCACCTGCGCCCATCCGGGCATCGACTCAATCGGCGTCATCAGGCCGCTCATCAGCACATTGATCATGATGAAGAAGAAAATCACGAACATGGCCTGCTGCATCGTCGACGAGATGTTTGACACGATTAGTCCCAGGCACGAGATGGTGAGCGTGAACAGCAGCACCATGGCGTAGATAACCCACAGGTGGCCTTCCGGCACGAGTCCGTAGATCCATTTGGCAATCAGCATTGCAATGCTTATCACCAGCAGACCGATGAGCCAGTAGGGCACGAGTTTCGCCAGCGTGAAACTGACCTTGCCGATTGGCGACACGTTGATCTGCTCGATGGTGCCCACTTCCTTCTCTTTCACGATGTTGAGTGCAGGGAGGGTGCAGCACACAATGATGATGAGCATCACCGTGAGCGCCGGAATCATAAAGTATTTGTAGTTTTCCGTCGGGTTGTAGAGGTTCTTCACCGTAATCATGTCGGCTGATGCGGCAACGCCCTGCTGTGCACCG
>CAVAOU010000205.1:0-3932 GCA_963590085.1 Senegalimassilia sp.
CCTGAAAGTAAAGACCCTTGAGCGCGGCTTTGCCTGGCTCGACACTGGCACACACGACTCTCTTGCCGATGCCTCTATCTTTGTGGAAGTAATCGAGAAACGGCAGGGTCTCAAGATTGCCTGCCTAGAAGGAATTGCATTGCGCAAAGGCTGGATAACAGCAGAAAAGATGCGGCAACTGGCACAGCCGATGATCAAGAACCAATACGGACAATATCTACTTAAAGTAATCAAAGAATTAGGATTAGAATAGATGAACGTAATCACTACCGATATAGAGAGTGTGGTAATCATAGAGCCACGCATTTTTACCGACGACCGCGGATATTTTTTTGAATCATTTTCCGAGCGCGACTTCAACAAGCAAGTGCGCACTGTGAGATTTGTTCAGGACAATGAAAGCCGGTCGTCCTACGGAGTGCTCCGCGGACTACATTTCCAAAAGCCACCATTTGCGCAGTCGAAACTTGTCCGCGTAGTGAAAGGTGCAGTGCTCGATGTTGCTGTCGACATCCGCAAAGGTTCTCCGACTTTCGGCAAACACGTAGCAGTGGAACTGACAGCAGAAAACCATCGTCAGTTCTTCATCCCACGTGGCTTCGCTCACGGATTCAGCGTGCTGACCGACGACGTCATTTTCCAATACAAATGCGACAATTTCTATGCACCGCAGAGCGAAGGCGCAATTGCTTGGGACGACCCCGCATTGGGAATAGACTGGAGAATTCCCGCCGACAAGATAATACTTTCAGCCAAAGACGAATGCCATCCGCTGCTTAAAGATGCCGAATGGCTATTCGACTACAACGATAATCTCTACGCAGAATGAACATACTTGTAACAGGTGCCAACGGTCAACTTGGCAATGAAATGCGCCGTGTGGCGGAATCGAGCAGACACAATTTCATCTTTACTGATGTGGCAGAACTCGACATCACCGATCTTGATGCCGTCTGTGCCAAGGTGGCGCAAACAAAAGCCGACGTAATCATCAATTGCGCAGCATACACCAATGTAGACAAAGCAGAAGAAGATTCAGCACGCGCCGACCTAATCAACAACCAGGCATCAAACAACCTCGCCACAGCAGCAAAACAAGCTCACGCAACGCTGATTCACGTGTCGACCGACTATGTGTTTGACGGCACATCGTCGATTCCCTACGTCGAGACCGACGACACCTGTCCAACAGGAGTTTACGGCAAGACAAAACTTGCTGGAGAGGAGGCCATTGTAGCCACAGGATGCAAATCAATAATCATCCGCACAGCATGGCTGTATTCACGTTGGGGCAATAATTTCGTCAAGACAATGCGCAGACTCACGGCCGAGCGCGATGAACTTAATGTGGTGTTTGACCAAGTTGGCTCACCTACATTTGCCGGAGACCTTGCCGATGCCATCGGACATATTGTTGAAAGCGGGCAAATAGACAAGACTGGCATTTATCACTTCTCGAATGAAGGCGTCTGCTCATGGTACGATTTCACAGTCGCAATAGCAGAAGCCTGCGACAACAAGTGCGACATCAGCCCTATCCACTCCTACGAGTATCCAAGCAAGGTCGAACGCCCACACTATTCCGTGCTCGACAAGACGAAATTCCGCAAGACATTTGGCTTTGCCATTCCACATTGGCATGAGTCACTTCTAAAATGCATCAAACAACTTGACAACGACAATGAGTAATTTCAAACGCAACATAATCGTTACCGGGGGAGCTGGATTTATCGGTTCGCATGTGGTACGCCTTTTTGTGAACAAATATCCAGATTACCGCATCATCAACCTCGACAAACTCACATACGCAGGCAACTTAGCCAACCTAAAAGACGTTGAAGGCAAGCCAAACTATGAATTTGTAAAGGCTGACATTTGCAATTTTCCGACAATACAAAAGGTACTCGCTGACTACGACATCGACGGGATTATCCACCTCGCAGCAGAGAGCCATGTGGATCGATCAATCAAAGACCCATTCTCGTTTGCGCAAACCAATGTGATGGGAACGCTGTCACTCCTTCAGGCAGCGAAACTCTATTGGGAGAGTCGACAAGATGGATACGAAGGCAAACGTTTCTATCATATCTCTACCGATGAAGTGTACGGAGCACTCGAAATTACAGATGCCCAAGGCATTGAATCTCCATTCTCTACAAAAGCGTCATCCGAGCACCACCATGCCTACGGCAAGGATTTTTTTCTAGAAACGACCAAATACAATCCGCATTCACCATACAGCGCGTCAAAAGCGTCGAGTGACCATTTCGTAAGGGCTTTCCACGACACCTACGGCATGCCGACTATCGTAACCAATTGCTCCAACAATTATGGCCCATATCAATTCCCAGAGAAGTTGATTCCTTTGTTCATCAACAACATCCGCCACCGCAAACCGCTACCAGTCTATGGTAAGGGAGAGAACGTGCGCGACTGGCTTTACGTCGAGGATCATGCCCGTGCCATCGATTTGATTTTCCACAAGGGCAAAGTCGCCGACACCTACAACATCGGAGGCTTCAACGAGTGGAAGAACATCGACATTGTAAAAGTACTTATCAAGACCGTTGACAAACTACTTGGCAACCCCGAAGGCGCTTCACTCGATTTGATTACCCACGTCACCGACCGCAAGGGACATGATATGCGCTATGCCATCGACAGCCGTAAACTACAGCAAGAACTCGGCTGGGAACCGAGCCTTCAGTTTGAGGAAGGAATTGAGCGCACCGTAAGATGGTATCTTGACAACCAAGAATGGATGGACAATGTGACCACTGGTGCCTACCAGCACTACTACGACGACATGTACGGAAACCGATAAAGCGCTCGTATGGGCAAAGGATTTATACACATCTACACCGGCAACGGAAAAGGCAAAACTACAGCGGCATTCGGGCTCGCCGTAAGAGCCTTGTGCGCAGGAAAAAATGTGTTCATCGGTCAGTTCGTAAAATCGATGAAATACAATGAAACCCGAATCGAAGAAATTTTCAACGGCACCAATGTCGGATTCGGGAAAGTGCGTATCGAGCAGTTTGGCGGAGGATGCTTTATCGACGCATCCCCGACACCAAACGATATCGCTATGGCCGAAGCAGGGCTAAAACAGTGCAACGAAGCGCTCAATAGCTCGGACTATGACGTTGTTATCCTCGATGAACTCACAATTGCCATCCACTTCAACCTACTGTCCGAGAAATCAATCATAGAAATGCTTCAGCATCGAGACAAGACGAAAGAAGTGGTAATTACAGGTCGTTATGCCCCCGACGGACTTATAGAAATTGCCGATCTGGTGACCGACATGCAGGAAGTGAAGCATTACTACACGCAAGGCATCTTGTCGCGCAACGGAATAGACCATTAATTTCAGGAAAATAGAAAAGCGACCGCCACTATCGGATTTTTCCCTTGGTGGCGGTCGCTATATTAAAACTTGCTCTATTCTTTATTCATCGGCAAGCGGATTCTTCTTGCTCACGGCAGCATCGACAGTTGCAATGATTGCAAGGTTAACGATGTCGCGCACATTGGCATCGACCGAGATAAAGTGGATTGGTTTGTTCAATCCAATCTGAATCGGGCCAATCACCTCACACAGTCCCATCTCAAGCATCATGCGGTAAGCCGCAGAAGAGGCGTTGAGGTTCGGGAAAATAAGGGTATTCACATCCTTGCCATAAAGGCGGCTGAATGGATAGTTCTTGTCACGGATTTCGCGGTTCAGTGCATAGTTAACCTGCATCTCTCCGTCTATACACAAGTCTGGATATTTTTCATGCAACACCTTCACAGCCTCATGCACTGCACGTGGCGACGGAGCATCGTTTGAGCCAAAATTGCTATATGAAATCATCGCCATGACAGGAGTCTGTGCAAAATATTCCACCGCATGGCGCGCCAGGCGGGCAATATCCACCAATGTGTCG
>CAVAOU010000206.1:0-3925 GCA_963590085.1 Senegalimassilia sp.
TGCCTGGCTTCAGCATCTTTGACTGCAGCACCAGACCGGGAATCTCGCCGAAGCGCGGGAGGTCGTAGGGCGGGTCGGCAAAGATGAAGTCGAACTGCTGACTCGCCGCGGCGATAAACTTGAACACGTCGCCCTTTATCAGATTCAGGTTCTCCTCGCCGAGTTCCTTAGCCACCTTGCGGATAAAGTTGTACTGGATGCTGCTCTTTTCCACCGCCGTGACCGACTGGCAGCCGCGCGACAGCAACTCGATGCTGATGGCACCGGTGCCGGCAAACAGGTCGAGAGCCCGCAGCCCCTCGAAGTCGAGCATGTTTTCAAGCACGTTGAAGATGTTTTCACGGGCAAAGTCGGTTGTAGGCCTTGCCGTGATGTTCTTGGGCACGTCGAAACGGCGACGGCCGTATTTGCCTCTGATTATTCGCATAGTGGAAGTATTGTTAAGTCGAACGGAGCCTGCATCACGTCCTCACCAAGGCGCAGCAATTCCGACGGATAGGCCACTGGAGCGATGTTTGCCACAATCTTGTGCAGGCGCGGAAGGAGCGCTTCCTTCACTGGGCTGATGCCCGCCGTGAGCAGCGCGTCGTCTCTCTGGCTGAGGTCGCAGTGCTGCCAGGCATTGACAATGTAGTAGTAGGCATTGTCCACACTGTCGGCAGGGAAGATGTTGGCGAAAGCCACACGGCCGCTTTTCAGCACCACAATCGACATCTTTGCGTCGCAGAGGACCACATACATGCGGTTGCGTCCCACCGAGGCGTCGGTGCGCTTGAACCATGTGATGATCGGCGACAGGCAGTGCTGCACCGGAGGGTTGAAGAATGTGCGCTGCACAAACGACTCCACGCTCCGCTCCAGGCTGAACGCCACCGCCAGGCCAGCCTCCTTAATGGGGTTGACAATTACGTTGCGGTCATCAGGATAGATGCTGTTGTAGTAGCGCTGGCATTCCGCCTCGTCGCCGAGGGTCATCTCGTCGGGAAGAAGCAGGAAGCGGTCGCTCTGCGCCACGATGGTGGTGGAGCCAAACTGCTGAAGCAGAAAAGGATTGTCGTAGACGGCTGCCTCCAGGCGCTTTGCGTAGCCCTCACCGTCGCCGAGCGTGACGGAGCCCGCCATCAGCGAACCTTCGCCGTTGAGCATGGTGAAGGCAATGCTGTCGTCGCCCAGGCGCAACGCAAGCGACCACATCTCGGGATGCGGCACGGTGTAGCGCGTGTTGTCGTTGCTCTCTGTCATTGCGGATTCAGCATTTTGTCATCACAAAATTAACTAAAATTTCTTTAGTGCCAAAGAGCCGCCGTGCGCTACATCAGTTTCTCGAGCCGTCGCGACAGCAACGCGAGCACGATGGCGGCCGCAAAACTCATAAACACGAAAAGCATGAAGAAGTCGCTCAAGCCCTCAATCTGGTAGCCGAGGAACGATGTGACCTTGCCGTCCTCCGGGTAGAGTCCGCTGAGCACACCGGCGAGTTTGTTGGCGGCGGCACTGCTCAAGCACCACACACCCATCAGCAGCGACGAGAAGCGCGCCGGCGACAGGCGGTTGACTATCGACAGGCCGATAGGCTCCAGGCAGAGTTCGCCGAGCGTCTGCATGAAGTAGAGACTCGTGAGCCACATGATGCTCACCTTCGTTGCCGGGTCGAGGTTGTCGACGCCAAACGAGATGACGAGGTAGCCCACACCGAGCAGCGCCAGTCCGATGGCCTGCTTCATGGTGGCTGCCGGCTCCTTGCCGTGGCGGCGGAGGAAATCCCACATCATGTTGAACACCGGCACGAGGATGACGATGAAAATCGGGTTGAACGACTGGAAATAGGATGCCGGCATCTCCCAGCCGAGCACGTTGCGGTCGGTCTGCTCGTCGGCAAAGAATGTGAGTGAGGCGCCCGACTGTTCGTAGGCTGCCCAGAAGAAAATCACGAAGAAGGTGATGGCGTAAATCACGCCGATGCGCTTGCGCTCAATCACCGTGAGCGAGCCGTCGGTGATAATCATCACCGGTATGGTTATCGACACCGAATAGATGGCTGCGCCGATGATGTCGCTGCCGCCGAGATAGAATGCCACAAACAGCACTACACAGAGCACCGCCATCACAGCGTTGAACCATGCCGGGCGCTTTGCCTGTTCCGCCTTCTCAGCCTTGGGCTTAGGCGCAGGCTTCACGCCGAGGGCGCGTCCGTCGGGCGATTGGAGATAGCGGTCCTTGAAAAAGTAGAAAATCAGTCCGCCGATGAGCATGCCCACCGCAGCCGAGAGGAAACTCCACTTGAAGCCTTCCGGACTCTCGTTGTTGCTCACAAACCCGCACCACAGCGGCGCAATCATAGCGCCCACGTTCACGCCCATGTAGAAGATTGTGTAGGCGGAGTCGCGACGGCTGTCGGACTTGTCGTAGAGGTCGCCCACCATAGTGGAGATATTCGGTTTGAAGAAGCCGTTGCCCAGGATGAGCAGGCCGAGACCCGTAAACATTATCCAGTGGGCCATCGACGAGGTGTAGACGCACGCGCTGGCAAACATCAGGAACTGTCCGAGAGCCATTATCAGCGAGCCGAGGAGGATGGAGCGTCGGTTGCCCCAATAGCGGTCGGCAATGTATCCGCCGAGCAGCGGAGTGAGGTAGACAAGTCCGGTGTAGTTGCCGTAGATCTGTGAGGCATCCTCCTTGTCCAACATAAGGCATTTCACCATGTAGAGCACAAACATCGCTCTCATTCCGTAGTAGCTGAAACGTTCCCACATCTCAGTCATAAACAGTACATACAGCCCGCGCGGGTGTCCTGATTTCGCTTTTTCCATAATTTAATCGTATTCATTTTGACTTGCCGCACGGCAAATCGGTTGCAAATTTACGAAAATTCTTCCGATTCCCTTACTCTTTGCCACCAAAACCATTCCGTTAGCCTTCCGATGGTCCGAATGTTGCGCGGGAAGTGTTAAAAAACTCACAGTCTGCAAATTTTAGCGAGTAAAATCCTCCACATTTCAAAGTTTTACCGTTATCTTTGCATATATAAATATCATTATAGTGAAAGTAATGGCTATATTTAGGGCATAAATATCGCAATTGTAATAGTTACGACAGACTTATGGCAGATTTCTATGAATATTCCACACCCGAACTTGTCCGTTTGCTCGGCACAAGGTTCAAGGACTACCGGATGCGGTGCAATCTCACCCAAAAAGAGGTTGCCGAACGTTCGGGTATTGGAGTGACCACCGTCCACAAGTTTGAAAGCGGGACAGCGGGAAGCATCTCTTTGTCCACGTTCTTCTTGCTGCTGAAAACGGTTGGACAAATCGACGCTTTGGACGACGTGCTGCCGGAGTTGCCCGAATCACCCTATCTGATGCGCCATAACAACAAGAAGGCGCAGCGAATCCGTCACGCAAAACAATAGCAGGCCATGGCAACGACTCTGAAAGTGATGCTTTGGGGCGACGAGATTGGCCGCCTCGTGTGGGACAGCCGCCGCAAGTTGTCCTATTTCACCTACAACCCTGAGTTTCTGAAGAAGAAAATCGATGTTGCGCCGCTGGTCGCTCCTGTGGGCGGCATCCGCGCCATGGCGCCCGTCTGGGGAGAGGACGCAAAGATATACCAACGGCTTCCAGCATTTCTGGCCGACTCACTGCCCGACGCTTGGGGTAACCAACTCTTCGAACTGTGGCGGCAGCAGAACCACATCGCCAATGCCGACATCACCCCGCTCGACAAACTGTCGTTTATCGGCAAACGGGGAATGGGGGCATTGGAGTTCATGCCCGAAACGGCGAAGTCGGGAAAGGCGCAGAAGGTCGACATGAAATCCCTTGCCGACCTGGCAGAGAAGATCTTCACGGAACGGGAGAATGCCTGCATTATGCCGGAAGAGTCGGTGACCATGCAGTCGCTGCTCACGGTAGGAACG
>CAVAOU010000207.1:0-3919 GCA_963590085.1 Senegalimassilia sp.
AGTGCCTTTGTCTTTGTCAAGGCTCACTCTAACGTTTAGATTGCCGAGTTCTCCTTTAAATTCGCCGCACGATGACAATGTGCGGAGTTTTTGAGTCGCATCAACTGCGTTCGACACGATTTCACGAAGAAAAATGTCGTGGTCGCTATATAAGAATTTTTTGATGACTGGGAAGATGTTTTCCGTAGTCACTCCGATTTTACCTTTTTGTGTAGTCATATCGATTGTCTTTTTATTTTTCTGATTTCTACATTGCAAAAAAAATGCCATATTCAAAAGAATATGACATTTTTTACATGAGTTATGACTAATAGTCAGTCAATACTGTTACTTTATATTGCAGTCCAACTTGTCATTTCCTTCAGTATGGTCGACCACAATTTTGTTGCCTTTTTCAACTTCGGCTTTCAATATCATCTCCGCAAGTTCATCTTCGAGGTATTTTTGGATAGCGCGTTTCAAAGGTCTTGCACCAAACTGCTTGTCAAAGCCCTTGTCTACAATAAACTCTCTTGCAGAATCCGTTAATTCAAGTTCGAGACCGAGATTCTTGATGCGACTAAAGAATCCAGCCAATTCGAGGTCGATAATCTGGTTTAAAGCGTCTTTGTCCAAATTGTTGAACATCACAATGTCATCAACGCGGTTTAGAAACTCTGGTGCAAAAGTCTTGTTGAGAGCCTTTTGTACGACACCTCTCGAATAGTCTGCGCTATTGCCGCCCGTGTTGAAGCCGATGCCATTGCCGAAATCGTTCAGTTGGCGTGTGCCAATGTTGGATGTCATGATTATGATTGTGTTCTTGAAATCGACTGTGCGGCCGAGACTGTCGGTCAGCCTGCCTTCGTCCATTACTTGCAACAGCATGTTGAATACGTCGGAGTTCGCTTTTTCAAGTTCGTCAAGAAGCACTACGGAGTATGGATGTCTGCGCACTTTCTCTGTGAGTTGTCCGCCTTCCTCATATCCTACATATCCCGGAGGCGCTCCCACAAGACGTGAAACTGAGAATTTCTCCATATATTCGCTCATGTCGATGCGAATCAATGCATCCTTCGAATCAAATAGAAATTCAGCAAGTTTCTTTGCCAAGTGGGTTTTGCCCACACCAGTCGGACCGAGAAACAGGAATGTGCCGATAGGATGGTTGGGGTCTTTCAAACCGACACGATTGCGCTGGATTGACTTGACAATCTTGTCAATAGCTTCATCTTGTCCGATAATTGCATTTTTGAGCACCTTGCCCATATTGAGAAGTCGGGAACTCTCGGTTTGTGCAATGCGTTGGACAGGCACTCCAGTCATCATTGCCACAACTTCTGCGATTTTGTCTTCATCAACAACCTCTCTGTTGTTCTTCAACTCGGATTCCCATTGCTGTTTCTTCTCTTCGAGCACGGAATTCAGTTGCCTGACTTCATCCCGCAAATGAGCCGCTTCTTCGAAATCTTGTGCTTGCGCTGCCAATAGCTTTTTCTCAGTAGTTTTGGCTATTTGCTCTTCCAATTCTTCTATTTCCTTAGGAGCAGCGACATTGCCTACGTGGACTCTCGCCCCTGCTTCGTCAAGTGCATCAATAGCCTTGTCGGGGAAAAATCGGTCGCTCACATAGCGTTGGGTTAGTGACACGCAGGCGGCAAGAGCTTTGTCTGTGTATGTTACATTGTGATGGTCTTCATAGCAGTTCTTGATGTTGTGAAGAATTTGCAATGTCTCTTCTGCACTTGTCTGCTCAACCATTACCTTTTGGAAACGGCGCTCCAATGCTCCGTCTTTTTCAATGTTCTTGCGGTATTCATCGAGTGTCGTGGCACCAATGCATTGTATTTCGCCTCGGGCCAATGCCGGCTTGAGCAAATTCGCTGCATCCATTGTGCCTTGTTGGTTGCCTGCTCCAACGATATTGTGGATTTCGTCAATGAAGAGTATGACATTCGGATTCTTCTTTACTTCATCGATGATGGCTTTTATGCGTTCCTCAAATTGCCCTCTGAACTTTGTTCCGGCTACAATAGCCGCCATGTCGAGCGACATCACGCGCTTGTCAAACAACAGGCGCGACACTTTGTGCTCTTTGATGCGGATTGCCAATCCTTCTACAATGGCAGACTTGCCGACACCTGGTTCTCCAATAAGCACAGGATTGTTTTTCTTGCGGCGACTTAGTATTTGGATTACGCGTTCAATCTCATTCTCCCTGCCAACAACTGGGTCAAGTTTCCCTTCTTCTGCTGCGCGGGTGATGTCATTGCCAAATCGGTTAAGCACAGGAGTGTCGGTGCTCTTCTCCTCCCGACGGTCTTGCCGTGGTTTGGATATTGTTGCTTTGTCTTTTTCTGCTTCCTCTGGAAAACCGTCTTCGTCGGGTGGCACATCATTGTTTTCAAAGCCGTTGCGAAAAGTTGCAATGGCCAATGGTAACAATAGGTCTGCTTTATTTTGAGTGTATTTTGTCATAACTGTTTATTTGCTTGTCTAATCCGCAAAAATAATGCCAAGAATGGTGAAAAACAAGCGAAGATGGTATAGGACAATTCGTCAATACCACCTTCGCATCGTTGTTCATATTCTGTTACCAAAATTTGTTTGCACTTGGATTGTATTCAAAACCAGCGGATTGTAAAGTGCTTGTCAACTCGGCTATGTCGATGTCTTGACTTTTGCAAAATTCCTCCAACGAATTGTAGTTGTCGCGCAATTGTTGGTTGACATAACTCATCAGAATAAATGGATCGGTTGGTAGATTTGTCATAGTTTCTTTATTTCAAAGATTGAACCTTCAGTGAGAGATACGTAAATTTTACCATTGAATTTCTCAAAGCCATTGACTTCTGAAGAACCACAACGAGATGTCCACAAAAGTTCGTGTGAGGTTTTGTCTATGGCGGCAATCATTCCGCGGCGTGAGCCCATATAGATTACGCCCTTATCCTCAATTACAATGCAGGGGGCATGCTCGTAGCCGAATCCGGCGTCAACAACAAAAGCCACATTGGCTTCGTTAGCATTCGGATTCACAGCCAATAACTGTCCGTCCATGGTTTTAGCAT
This sequence comes from Senegalimassilia sp., assembly GCA_963590085.1. Lineage (GTDB taxonomy): Bacteria > Bacteroidota > Bacteroidia > Bacteroidales > Muribaculaceae > Limisoma. The sequence continues at coordinate 3,051 of CAVAOU010000207.1, forward strand.
ACACAAGTTTTTGGTCGGCAGAGCAACCAAGGCTCTCTCTAACCTTGTATTTTTTGTCGAAATTGCTTCGCCATATTTCTTTGCCGGTTTTTCGGTCGAGGACGGTCATATATCGGTCTGGCGCAACAATGATTACGCGGTCTTTGGTGACTACAGGCACGCAGTTGCCAGGACTGAGCATATTGGCTGTTGAGCCGTTTGACCATTTCCATTTCAGTTCACCAGTTTTTCGATCAAGGCAACGAAGATAGGTATCCCATGTGCCGAAAATCACATCGTCACCATCAACCACGGGCTCGGCTTGGCAATAATTACCCAATTCAGTTCGCCAGACAAGATTGCCGGTGTTCACATTCCAGCATTCGAATTTCTTGTATCCTCCTTGGTAGAGTTTGCCGTTTACAATAATACCATCGGCAACATATGGTCCCGATGATTCATTCTCGCGTATCGTTCTGCCGGTTTTCTTGTCAGCCCAGATGATGCGTTTGTCGGAAGTCGGAATGATTATGTAGTTTGATGATCCTACAGCTGGACGGGAAAACAGAGATGCATCGGTTTTCATTGTCCAAACGGGGTTGCCTTCTTTGTCGATGGCCTTGGCTTCACCTAAAGAATTGCCAAAATAAATGGCATTTTTGTCGACTGCTAGTCTTGTAAAGATTGATGCCTTGTCTTGGTAAATGCACTTTATGGAGAATCCGTCTGGGACAACATTTTTCTCGACTTTAGCATATTTGAATTTCGGATGGTTGTCTCTGATTGGAAGAGTCCATTGAAGTTTTTTGTCTTGTCCGAGTACTTTGTCGTAGATGTGGATTGAATCCCCGTCAATTGAAAAGTCGGTGTATCCATAACCGTCTTTTGCG
>CAVAOU010000208.1:0-3896 GCA_963590085.1 Senegalimassilia sp.
CCGCAAGACGGGTGAGATAAGGAGCGGCCAGGTTGCCGGTCTTAAGAACTACGACTACTGCATCCTGAAGTTCGGCCACCCGCAGTACAGTTCCGCCGAACTGGAAATGGCATACTACGAGATGGCCATCAATGCCGGCATCGACATGATGCCGTCGGAACTTTACGAGATTGAAGGCAGTATGAACTTTGTAACCCGACGGTTTGACCGCGACGGCGAGCGCAAACTGCATACGCAAACACTGGCCGCCATAAGTCCCGACACAGACAGTTACGAGGGACTCCTTGCCGTGTGCCGCAAGTTGCACCTGCCCGAAGCCGACTGTCAGGAGGTGTTCCGCAGACTGGTGTTCAACATCCTGTCGAACAATACCGACGACCACACCAAGAATTTTTCTTTCGTCATGGACAAAAGCGGCAACTGGCGCCTGTCGCCAGCCTACGACCTCACCTACGTCATCGACACCGGCGGCTTTCTGCCCAACACTGGGCACTGCATGTATGTGAGGGCAAAACTGCACCAAATCACCCATGATGACATCATCGCGTTTGCCAAGGACAACGGCATCCGCCGTGCCGACGCCATCATCCGATCTGTTGCGGAGTCGTTGAAGCAGTTCCGCGAAATAGCCAAAAAATATGCCGTTCAGGAGAGATGGATAAATTCCGTGGAGTCGGCCATCAACGGCCACCTCGCAGCGTGGGGTCTTACCGACCCTTGTCCTGCAGGCATTTCTTTTGAATTGAACGGAAAACGATTCTCCGACGTCCGCGTGGAACAGGCATACAAAGGCAATTTCCATCTGCATGCCACTGAGGATGGGCGGGAACGGAAGTTTGTCATCGGCAGGAACAAACCGGAGTACGAAATGATACTATCGACAGGCGCGTCCAACCTCACCAAAGAAGCGCTAACGGAGATGGTCAGGAAATACATGCTGTAACCATTCGGCGGCTCGTCGTGCCGCTGGCGGCGGGGGGATTTTGAAAAGCGAATGTTTTTGATTATCTTTGCGTATATTCCGCGGGGTGTGCCCGCGGAGGTTTTATCAACAGAAAATCAGATTTTTATATATGTCACGCAGCAACGAAGAACTTGCAGGAGTAACGCTCCTCGGCAGCCAAGGCACAAAATATTCCGACCAGTATGCACCAGAGGTGCTCGAATCGTTCAAGAACAAGCATCCTGAAAACGAGTATCTCGTGTCGCTCACCTGCCCGGAATTCACGAGTCTCTGCCCGAAAACCGGACAGCCGGACTTCGGCAAAATCATCATCAACTACATCCCGCGCGAGGATATGGTGGAAAGCAAGAGCCTGAAACTGTATCTCTTCAGTTTCCGCAACCACGGCGATTTCCACGAGGACTGCGTGAACATCATCATGAAGGATCTCGTGCGCCTGATGAATCCGCGCTACCTCGAGGTGAAGGGCATCTTTATGCCACGCGGCGGCATCTCAATCCTGCCGTTTGCCAACTATGCCGACGCCGAGCACGAGGCCATGCGGCAGGCGCGCCTGCTCGCCAACTTCACGGAGAACTGCTAATTTTTCTCCGCCCTCACTTTTCGACAAACATTAGAACAGACTAAACGATATATGGATAACAAAGATTCAGTAATAGTACTTTCCGGGGGAATGGATTCGGTGACGATGCTCTATGAGTTTCGCGCCAACATTGCACTGGCGGTGACCTTCGACTACGGCTCGAACCACAACCGCCGCGAAATCGAGTTTGCAGCCATGCACTGCAAGCGTCTGGGCATCGAGCACATCATCATTCCGCTCGACTTTATGGGCAAATATTTCAAGAGTTCGCTGCTCGAAGGTGCAGCGGCAATACCCGAGGGCAACTACGACGACGAGAACATGAAGTCGACCGTGGTGCCTTTCCGCAACGGCATCATGCTTGCCGTGGCTTGCGGCCTGGCTGAGAGTCGCGGCCTCGCCCACGTGATGATTGCCAACCACGCAGGCGACCATGCCATCTATCCCGACTGCCGCCCGGCTTTCGTGCGGGCGATGTCGTCGGCAATGAGCGCCGGCACCTACGACCACATCACCGTGATGGCGCCCTACACCGACATCTCGAAGACCGAGATTGCCCGCCACGGCGGACGTCTGGGTCTGAACTACGCAGAGACCTACTCCTGCTACAAGGGCGGAGCCAAGCACTGCGGCAAGTGCGGCACCTGCCGCGAGCGCATCGAGGCGCTCCGCGATGCCGGCATCGACGACCCTACGGAATATGAGGAATAAACCATAGTTTTAAATAAATTCCGTACGCAAAATGAAACGCACATTTATCCTTCTGATTGCGGCAATCCTGATGGTGCCATGCCTCATGGCAGCCACGAAGCAGTCGGAAACCTACAACATCCAGAAGGCTCTCGAGGCCATCCAGAACCAGGACTACGACACCGCCATCGATGCGCTCAACGCCGAACTCGATGCCGACGCGAAAAACGGCTATGCCTACCTGTGGGCGGCTTTTATCTACTCCTCAGCGAGCGACGATGCCGGCACCGCGCTGTCGAACAGCGACAAGGCGTTGCAGTATCTGCCCAAGAAGGACAACGATTTCCGCAGCATGGCATACTATATCCGCGCAAAGGCATACTACGCCCTCGGCAACCAGGACAAAGCGATTGCCGACATCTCGGAGGCCATCAAACTCAACCCGAAGGACGTGGACTACCTGAATCTGCGCCATCAGATCTACTATGAGCAGGGTCGCTACGACCTTGCCATGGCCGACGCAAAGAAGATTACCGAGGTAGAGCCTGGCAACGCGCTGGGATTCATCGCCCTCGGCCGTCTCGCCGATGCCCAGAAGCACTACCAGACGGCGCTGACCAACTACGACTACGCCGTGAAGTTGCAGAGCGACTATTCGTCGTGCTATTCCTACCGTGCGGCAACCTACGAGAACATGGGCCGATGGAGCGAAGCCACCGACGACATGATTACGGCGCTGTCGCTCGACGAAGACGATGATATGGCAAAAGACCTGTTTACCGTACTCGCTGACTCGGCTGCAGTGACACTGAAAACAAAACTCAGAATCCAGGCGAAAAAGGAACCAAACAATTGCACATGGCCATTTATGCTCGGCTTGTACAACATGCGAAAAACCGACTATCGGGAGGCTGCCAAATATCTGGAACAGAGTTACAAGATTGAGCCGACCCTTTCGGCGGCCTACGGACTGTCGAGCAGTTACGCAATCATGGGACGCCTGGACAAAGCCCTCGACTATGCCGACCGCATCCAGCAGTTGGACTCCACATCCTACAGCGGCATCTACTGCAAGGCCCAGTCCTACTACAGCAATTGCCTGTGGGCTGACGCCGAGAAGGCATACTCCGAATATATCGACGCCCAACCCGACGATCCCGACGGCTATCACAGCCGTGCCGGCGCCCGCCGTCATCTAAAGAACTTCGACGGCGCTATTGAGGACATCACCACAGCGCTCACACTCGACGAGTCGCCAGCGCTCTTCTTTACCGCCGGCGACATATACTGGGGCGCAGGCGACAAGGCTACGGCAAAGGACTATTTCGAAAAGGCCATTGCCACGGACACGCTCGACACCTACGGCTATATCCGCATATATGCGTACGGCTACCTCGGCCGCTTTGACGAGGCCAAGCGCACCATCGCCGAGACCCTCCCGAAGGCCGACGTGCAGGACCTCTACAACTTTGCCTGCTACCATGCGCTCTTCGGCGACAAGCAGGAGGCCATCGCGATGCTCAACAAGGCGGTGGACAAGGGATTCTGCAACCTCGCCAAACTCAAGGCCGACAGCGACCTCGACTCCCTGCGCCAACTCGACGGATTCAAGAAGGTGGTGGAGCGCGTGAAGGCGCTCAACGCCGATAACGTCGACAA
>CAVAOU010000209.1:0-3895 GCA_963590085.1 Senegalimassilia sp.
GACCAAGGTTTATCTCCACTGCTTCATGGACGGCCGCGACACCGACCCGAAGAGCGGCAAGGGATTTATCGAGCAGGTGCAGAACCACTGCAAGCAGTCGGCTGGCGAAATCGCTTCAATCGTGGGCCGCTTCTATGCAATGGACCGCGACAAGCGCTGGAACCGCGTGAAGGAAGCCTACGACCTCCTCGTTGAGGGCCAGGGCAAGAAGGCTACCGACATGGTTCAGGCAATGCAGGAATCCTACGACGAAGACGTTACCGACGAGTTCATCAAACCAATCGTCAACGCCAACGTCGACGGCACAATCAAGGAAGGCGACGCAGTGATCTTCTTCAACTACCGCAACGACCGCGCAAAGGAACTCACCATTGCCCTCACCCAGCAGGATATGCCAGAAGAGGGAATGCACACAATCCCAGGCTTGCAGTACTATTGCATGACTCCTTACGACTCATCGTTCAAGGGCGTGCACATCCTCTTCGACAAGGAAAACGTAAAGGACACCCTCGGCGAATATCTTGCAAACAACGGCAAGCACCAACTCCACATTGCCGAGACTGAGAAATACGCCCACGTTACATTCTTCTTCAACGGCGGCCGCGAAACCCCTTACGAGGGCGAAGAGCGCATCCTCGTGCCATCGCCGAAGGTTGCCACCTACGACCTCAAGCCTGAGATGAGCGCCTACGAGGTGAAGGACAAACTCGTTGCCGCTATCGGCACTGAGAAGTACGACTTCATCGTGGTTAACTACGCCAACGGCGACATGGTGGGACACACTGGTATCTACGAGGCCATAGAGAAGGCTGTCGTTGCCATCGACGACTGCGTGAAGGACACCGTAGAGGCTGCCAAGGCTCACGACTACGAGGTGATTATCATCGCCGACCACGGCAACGCTGACCACGCCATCAACGAAGACGGCACTCCAAACACCGCCCACTCGCTCAACCCTGTGCCATTTGTCTACGTGACAAGCAAGGAAGGCGTAAAGGTGGAAGACGGCATCCTCGCCGACGTGGCTCCGTCAATCCTCAAGGTTATGGGCATGGCCCAGCCTGCCGACATGACAGGAAAAGCATTGTTCTAATCCCTGAACAATCTGACAATATCGCAAAGACTGCGCTGCGGGGCATCCCCGAAGGCGCAGTCTTTTTTTTTGCTTGGCGGCGAGTTTTTGCTACCTTTGCGAAAGAGTGAAAACGGAAACACGACAACGGGAATCGCAATTCGAATTGCTGCGCATCGTGGCAATGGCGATGGTGGTGGCACTGCACTTCAACGGTGTGGCGCTCGACATGTGGCAACCCGTTGCCCAGCACCGCTTCGGCGACGTGGCGGGCATGGAGATTCTCGAGGCGTGCAGCATCATCGGCGTGAACCTGTTCGTGCTGATTTCCGGCTATTTCGGCATCCGACTGAGCGCCAAGGGAGTTGCCAAATACGTGGGATGGGTGCTGTGGTACTCCATCCTGCTTTATCTGCTGCGCTGCTGTTTCCATCCCAACTACTTCACTCCCAAATACGCCCGCTATGCCTTTCTCGGCATCACCCATTCCACCCAGTGGTTCGTCACGGGCTACTTCATCCTCATGGCGCTGAGTCCTGCGGTCAACGCAGTGCTCCGCCACACCTCCTTCCGCCTGCATCTCATCCTGGCGGCGGCGCTCATTGCCATCAACTGCGCAGGCGGATGGTGGCTGGAGATGGACTTCAATCCCACGGGCTACACGGTCTACCATCTCGTGTTTGTCTACATCCTCGGCCTCGTGATGCGCGAATGCATGGCAAGGTGGGAACGTTTGCCGTGGCGGTGGGCTGGAGTGGCACTCTATGCCGCATCGGTAGCCGGAGTGGTGTGGATGATGCAATGGGCAGACTACAGCAAGGCGATGGCCTACAACAACCCGCTCATCGTGCTGGAGTCGCTCGCCCTCTTCGCCGCGTTCGCCACAATGCGTTTCTCGAGCCGCGCGGTCAACTGGATAGCCTCGTCGGCGTTTGCCGTCTACCTCATCCACATGCATTTCTCGGTCTATCCCTACGTGCTTCGGCCAATGCTGCTCCACATCTACCACACCCACGGTTGCGCCGTCGCCTCACTGCTGGCAACAGCCCTCGGCGTGGCAGTGTTCGCCCTGTGCATCCTCATCGACAAGCCCCGCGCAGCACTCTTCAACCGACTTCTCTCCCTGCGCAACAGAGGCGAAGCAATTAAAAAATAATTATCAAGGTTTAATTATTGTTTAGCACGGGCGGCTAAATGAGAATTTTTGCGTATTTTCGTGAAATTTAATGGCAAACCGACGATGAAACTCTCAAAACTCACAACAACCTGTGCCATAGCACTCTTGGCAGCGACTTTTGCCACCGCCGAAAACCTTGTCATCCTTCACACCAACGACACCCACAGCAACATTCGCCCCGAGCGTCTTGACAAGCCGGGCGGCATGGTGCGTGCCAAGGTGGCGATCGACAGCATCCGCAAGGCTGAGGAGCACGTGCTACTGCTCGACGCGGGCGACGATGTGCAGGGACACATGTATTTCCCGCTGTTCGGAGGCCGTGTGGAATACGAGATGATGAACCGCATGGGCTACGAAATGACTACCATAGGCAACCACGAGTTTGACAACGGCCTGGACTCCCTCGCCAACTGCTACCGACTGCTCGAATGCCCGGTGGTCAACGCCAACTACGATTTCTCGAAGGCCAACGCGTTCCTCGATGGGCGCGTAAAGCCGTATCAGATAAAGAACTACCGCGGACACCGCATCGCCGTGATTGGCATCGGTGCCGACCCGCGGTCGCTGGTGGTCGACAAGAACTACCAGGGCATGACCTACCGCGAGCCGATGGCGCTTGCCGACAGCATTGCCGGAGCGCTCAAGGAGCAGGGCAAGGCCGACTATGCCATCGTGCTGTCGCACATTGGCTACAAGCCGGGACAGCCAGGACTGCCGTCGGACAGCGTAATGGCGCTCTCGTCGAGCAACATCGACCTGATTATCGGCGGCCACTCCCACACATCAATCGACCCGGCGAAAGGCAACCGCCAGTACATCTTCACCAACAAGGCTGGCAAGCAGGTGCTTGTGGCGCAGAATGCCAACGAGTGCCCCACGATAGGCAAAATCACCATCGACCTCGACAACCTCGGGAGTCTGCCTAAATACGAACTTCTCCCCATCGACTCGCGCTACGACGGACGCCTCGACGATGCCACCGAGAAGTGGCTGAAACACTACGACGATGAGGTGACACGCATAATGACGCAGATTATCGGCACTGCCGAAACCGACATTGAGCGCAACTCCAATGCCATGCACAACTGGGTTGCCGACGTGATAGGCATCCTCGGCGAGCAGATAGGCGGAGCGAAGGTCGACGGCGCAGTGACCAACAGCGGCGGCATCCGCGCTTCGCTCAGCAAGGGCGACGTGTCGGTAGGCCAGATCATGAACCTTGTGCCGTTTACCAACGCCCTCACCGTGGTGGAGATGGACGGTGCCACACTGCTGCGCTGCCTCGACGATTTGGCAGCCACGGGTGGCCAGTGCGTAAACAGCCAGATTTCGTTCACCATCAGCGGCAAGAAGGCTGTCGACGCCCGCATCGACGGCAAGAAAATCGACAAGAAAAAAACTTACCGCATTGCAACCATCGACTACGTAGCCGAGGGCAACGACCATCTGGAGTCGTTCAGCGAAGGACGGGTGGTGGCGCACAGCGACCGCTTTGTGAAATACGACATGATTGACTACGTGAAGTCGCTCACCGCCAGCGGCCAGACAATCAAGGCCGACACCACAGAGCGCATCCACAAGAAATAAACCAAGCCCTATATAAACCCATCAACGAAAACAAAAATTCTCGATACCAAGATGCAAAG
>CAVAOU010000210.1:0-3877 GCA_963590085.1 Senegalimassilia sp.
GCTCCGCGACGACTACAACATTGTGCGCAGTCCGCGCAGTTACAACTCGCAGATAGGCGTGCCGCTGTCGGTGTGGGACATCGACGACAACAGTGGCCTTGCTATCATCGAGGCAGGCATATCGCAGCCCGACGAGATGCCTGCCTTGGAGAAGATTATCAGTCCGACGATAACGGTGATGACCAACATCGGCAACGAGCACAAGGAAGGCTTCGTGTCGATAGAAGAGAAGTGCATCGAGAAACTACGTCTGTCGCGCCACAGCGAGTATGTGGTGTTTGACGGCGACAACAACACCATCTGCAACGGCATCGTCGACCTCGGCTACGGCCGCCAGGAACTCAGTTGGTCGAGGGTCAACACCGACGCCCCGATTTTCATCTCCTCCATAATCAAGGAAAAAGGCTTCACCACCATAAAATTCACCTACCTGCTCTACGGCGGCGAGGTGAAGATACCGTTTACCGCAGCAGCCGACATCGACAACGCCATCGTGTGCCTCGCAACGCTCTGCTGCCTGCGCGTGCCGTTCAAGACCATGGCAGAGCGCTTCCTGCGCCTGTCGCCCACTGGCACGAGAATGGATGCCATGGAAGGCGTCAACGACTGCCAACTCATCTACGACACCTACACCAGCGACTACCTGTCGCTCACGCCCGCCATCGACTTCATGTCGCGGCGCGACACCCTGCTGCGCACGCGCACGCTCATCCTTTCCGACGTGCTGCCCGAGAATGTGCCTGCAGCGGAGGTCTACAACCGCATTGCCGAACTCATCCACCTGCGCCACATCGACCGCTTCATCGGCATCGGTCCGGAACTCACCGCCCACAAGGCTCTGTTTGCCCACAACTCGCGGTTCTTCCCCAGCACCGACGCTTTCCTCGAAGCCATGTCGCCGAGCGACTTCTCCAAGGAGTTGATACTGCTCAAGGGCGCGCCCGACTTTGACTTTGCGCGCATCATCGAGATGCTCGAAGCCCGTCAGCACGAAACGGTGCTTGAGGTGAACCTCGACGCCCTTGTGCACAACTTCAACTTCTACCGGTCGCGGCTCAACCCCGACACCGGAATAGTGTGCATGCTCAAGGCATTTGGCTACGGCGCCGGCTCCTACGAACTTGCCAAGACGCTTCAGCAACAGGGCGCCTCGTATATCGCCGTTGCCGCCCACGACGAGGGCGTGGCACTGCGCGAGGCCGGCATCACGATGCCTATAATGGTGCTCAATCCGAAGGTGGTCAACTACAAGTCGCTGTTCGACAACCGCCTTGAGCCTGAGGTGTTCAGTTTCGAGATGTGCCGCGAGATTATCCACGAGGCGAAGAAATTCCACATGGAGAACTATCCCATCCACATAAAAATCGACACCGGCATGCACCGCCTCGGCTTCCTCTACGACGAGTTGCCGCGGCTCATTGAGATGCTCAAGGCGCAGACCTATGTGCGCCCAGTGTCAATCTTCTCGCACCTCTGCACCGCTGACGACCTCACGAACGACGACTATGCCCACTTCCAACTCGAATATTTCGACCGCTGTTGCGAGGTGTTCCTGCCAGCGTTCGACCACAAGGTGATGCGCCACATTCTCAACACCGACGGCATCCTTCGCTTCGCCGACCACCAGTATGAGATGGTGCGCCTTGGCATCGGCCTCTACGGCGTGCCTACGCTCGGCAAGGGCTACGACGACAAACTCCGTCCCGTGTCGGCGCTCCACTCCGTGATTATCCAGATACGCGAATGGGAGCCGGGCACAACGGTGGGCTACGGCCGCCACGGAGTGCTGCGCCGCCAGTCGCGCATCGCCACCATACCTATCGGCTATGCCGACGGCTTCAACCGCCATCTCGGCTGCGGCAAGGGTGAGGTGTGGATCAACGGCAAGCGCGTGCCTACGGTGGGCAACATCTGCATGGATCTGTTTATGGCCGACGTGACCGACGTGGACTGCGCCGTGGGCGACAAGGTCGAGATTTTCGGCGAACACATCTCCGCTCAGGAGATTGCCGACCGCCTCGACACCATCCCCTACGAGGTGCTCACTTCGGTGTCGTCGCGCGTGAAAAGGATATATTATAGCGAATAGACCCACTATGACAGCCATTCCCGACCTATTCAAGCAGCAGGTGCGCAGTCTGCTCCCCGACGAGGCAGACCTCCTCATTGACGCCCTCGGCACAGAGCCGTCGGTGTCGGTGCGCACCAACCGCCGGAAAACGCCTACCGCGCCAGCCGCCGACCCCGTGCCCTGGTGCGCCGAAGGCCGCTATCTCGACAAGCGCCCGCAGTTTACCTTCGACCCCTTCCTTCACGGCGGCCGCTACTACGTGCAGGACGCCTCGTCGATGTTCCTCAGCCACGTGCTGCGCCAACTGGCGGGCACCGAGCCGCTCGTCTATCTTGACCTCTGCGCCGCTCCCGGCGGCAAGACCACCACAGCCATCGACGCCTTGCCCGACGGCTCGCTCGTGGTGGCTAACGAGATTGACCAGCGCCGCTCCCAGGTGCTGCGTGAAAACGTCGTGAAATGGGGCTATCCCCACTGCATCGTCACCAACAGCGATGCCCAGCACCTTGGCGCGCTCCGCTCCACTTTCGACATTATTGCCGCCGACATGCCGTGCTCCGGCGAGGGAATGTTCCGCAAGGACGACGAGGCAGTGGCGCAATGGACGCCGTCGCTCGTGGCGCAGTGCGCTTCGTTGCAGAAGGAGATTGCCGATGCCATCTGGCCGGCGCTGAAGACGGGAGGATTGTTTGTCTACAGCACATGCACCTTCAACCGCTCCGAGGACGAGGATATGCTCGACTATCTCATCAACGAGTTGGGCGCGGAGCCTGTGGAAGTGGAGGTCGACGAGGCGTGGGGCATCCACCGCGGCGTGGACACCCCGTATCCGTGCTTCCGCTTCATGCCGCACCAAACCCGCGGTGAAGGGCTCTTCCTGGCTGTGGTGCGCAAGGTGGGCGACGATGATGTCCGCAAACCGGCGAAGGTGAAAAAAGAAAAAGACAAGAAGGCAAAAGTCCTCGCAGGCGACTGCCTCGCGTGGCTCGACCGCACCGACGACTATGTGGCGATGGCCGACGGCGAAGGTGTTTGCGCCGTGGCACGCCGCTATGCGCCGCTGGCAGAGCAGGTGCGCCGCGCGGCGAAGACCATTCTTGCAGGCATCCCGCTGGCAGTGACGAAGGGCCGCGACATGGTGCCGATGCATCCGTTGTCGCAGAGCATTGCCCTCAGCGGCAAGGCGTTCCCTACGGCAGAGGTGGACTATCCAACCGCCGTGGCCTATCTGCGTGGCGAAACTATAACGCTCCCCGAAGGCATCGGCAAAGGCTTTGTCATCGTGGCGTACAGAGGCGCTAATCTGGGCTTCGTCAAGAACCTCGGCAACCGCGCCAACAACCTCTATCCCAAAGAGTGGCGCATCCGCAGCGGCTTCGTCCCCGCCACACCCCCCGAGGTTTTGTAGAAGGTTTTTCGGAAAATTTGGAAGAGTATAGTCTTTTTTCGTAACTTTATACTCGACAAACTGTCGATAAAAGAATCGTTTAAGAAAGAAACGGAAAGAATATGGGCAAAACCGACCAAGACAAACTGCTTTTCTTGTCGTTCTGCATAGAGCAATACAAGAATGCCAAAGGAATGACGGGTGAAGAAACCATGCGCACGTTGAGCAGTTATGGGGTACTGGACTATCTAAACGATAATTTCGAGGTGCTCCATACCCAAGGCGCACAATGGCTTTTGGCCGACATCGACGAGTTTATTGAAATCCGTAAAAAGAAGTAAGGCGATGAAAGTGTATCATGGAAGTACTGAAGTGGTCGAAAGGCCAGAGATTCGTGATGCCGACCGTCCGTTGGACTA
>CAVAOU010000211.1:0-3855 GCA_963590085.1 Senegalimassilia sp.
ACGGGATGCTGAACCGCATGGGTGTGCCATCAGTCGTCTCCGGCTCTTCCCTATCAATAACTGAGTTGGAAGAGCATCCGGAGGCTATAGCCGACAGCAGTGCAATGGAGATATATGCAGCAGTACGTTTCATTGTCAAATTCTATTAGTTGATATCGTGTTCAGACGAAGTTGTTTCCCAGTTCTCGATTGTGCAGCCGTCGAAGATGATTGGTTTGAGGGCTGTGTCGTTGCCTGGTGTTGGGTCGGTAGGATCAACTGTGTCCGTTGGGTCTGTGCTACCTGTAGTATTCTTAGTGAGTCTGAAGATATATTTGTAGATGTAGTTCGACTTCCAGTCGCAGTAAGTGTCGGTTGCAGTTTCAAACGGCACGTAGACTGTTGCGTTTCTTACGATGATAGTTTCGCCAGTGTCCTCTGCTGTCAACTTGTAAGTTACGTGGAATGTAAGACCAGACTTGTTGGTCGAGTTGGCTGGGATTACATAGTAGTGAGTTTTCGACATTGTCGGGACTGTCTTGTCGGTAGAAACTACACCAGTTGGAGTAACAAACGTAATGTATTCATTGTTAAATACTTCAGTATCGGTACCTGTGACGTTGAGCGATGCCTCTGTGCCAGAGAAATCAACTGTAGCGCCACCTTTGTGGTAAAGCACACCGTAAGTGTAGTTGTCTGTAGCGTCCTTGACTGCTGGAGTAGCGCAAACGCCTTCGCACTCACCTTCCTTGAGGTCGAGGATTTCTACTCGGTAGCCGTCGATGTTCTCATAGAAACCGATTTGGATTTGAGCGCCGATACGCTTGAATGCAATCTGCACTTTATTGTTGTAGGCTGCTTTGGCTACGGTCTTGTTGGCATAAAGGAAGTCGTGGACCGAAGCGTCGTCGTAACCGTCGGTGAGTGCGAGGCCTGGGATGGTGAGCACCTTGGTCGCTGGGTCGAATGTTGCTGTGTTTGCGCCGTTGATGTAAGGAGCGTATGCATAGAAATCAACCGACGAAGAAGCGTAGTCCCAATATTTCAGGTACTGGTTTTCGCAGTTCGACATGTAGAATGTCTGGGTGTTTTTGTAGTAACCCTCATCGCCATAGTAGGTGTAGTCGTTAGAGCCGAGTTTCTCATAAGCCCAAAGCGACTCAGCCAATGTGGTCTGGTTGTCGAGGTTGAAACTGTAACCCTTACTGTTGGTTGCGTCGCCATAACCAACGAGGTAGTTTTTCATCACTTCTTGCTGTGCGGCACCGTCAGTGTTCTTGTAGGCAAACACACCGAAGTTGTAGTGGCCAGCATCCTGCAAATACGTAGAACCGGCGCGTGTTGTGTTGCGGTTGATGATTTCAAAACCGATGGCATCTTGCGAAGTCTTGTTCCCTTCGTTTGCTACGTTCTCAAAATCGTTGGAGCATGCCGTCAACAGAGCGGCGGAAGCTACCAACAACAAATCTCTTTTTGTCATAAAAAATTAATTAATGGTATATAATGTATTCTCTTTTTCTACATCAAAATGTCGTAGTCAACATATTCATAGTCTTCTACCGTAGGCACGAAGACGTTGCCGTCGCCTTGGTCTTCGGGTGTTGGTGGAGTAATCTGGCTACAGTCTATATGTATGGTAATGACGCCGCCGTGGCAGTGCGCACGGCATTGGTCGGTTACCTGATAGTTGAATGTCTTTTCTGTTCCGTTGCTGAAGCGCAGCGTGAAGTACAGGTTGTTGTCCACGTCGGTGCGGGTGCCTTGATACTGGGCGCGCGACTGCGGCTCGTAGCCTTCCATGTCGCAGAGGCCGAAGGTGGTCAACTTTCCGCCGGCAATGTCGACCGACTCGTCGTTGACGTTGATGCCGGTCTTCATGCGCATAGGGAAATACACCATACACGGCTTGTTGTTGGTGTAGCGGGTGTTGACGTTCACGCCGCTCGCCATCGCCGAGATGGCGGCATCGCCAGTCACGCCTGTGATGCGTCCGTCGTTGTTGTGCATCACTACCTGTACGAGGTATATGTAGACAAGCGGTTTGAGTGTGGTTTGGAGTTTCTTCACCCACACCTTCTCTGTTTCGTCGTAATAGTCATAGTCTGCCGAGTTTTGCGAAATGAACACATTGCGCTCGTAGGCGGAATAGAAGATTTCCGGCTGGTTGTAGAGTGCCACCACCGTAGAACTCTCGCGGCTGCGAGCAATGCCTCGGGTCACGGTCGTGGTGGCGGTGACGGCATCGAGCGACGATTCGTCGACGAGGAGCACCTGAGTGCCGTCGGCGGAGTCGATGTTGCTCCAGAACAGGAGGTCGTAGTAGCCAAACTGGTACTTGCGGCGGAATGAGTTGCTGAACACGGTGAAGCCGTCGAGGCCGTCGCGCGTGTGCGCTCCGTTGGCCTGGCTACCGAGGTAGTAGCGGCGCACTTCATAGTTGGTCGGCATCGTGTAGCAGGTGTCGCCCGAGAGTTGGCGGTCGGCTTCGTCCCAACCGTAGTACCACTCGGCACGCCAGTCGGTTTCCACGCCCCACACCACATTCATGTCGACCTCAACGGCAGGCATGTCGACGAGCACTTCCTCGCTCGGGAGATGCAACGGCGGCTCGATGCACGACGATGTGGCGGCAGCAAGCAGTGCCGTAAGCAAAAAGGCAGCGTTTCTTATCGGTTTCATTTCTTACCTCCTCTCTTGCGGTAAACAATGTCGTAGGTCAACTGTATGCCCAAGTTTGTAGGGCCGAACCATGTGAACATGTGGTTGCGTTTCTTGAACTTGCTGGCGGAGCCAGTATAGTCGTAGTAGTATTTTCCGTCTTTTTCGCCGGTCACGGGGTTGCCGTAGACATACGGGTCGTGGCGCGTTGCCAGCACACCCAACGCACCTGTAAATTCCAGGCGGAACGAGCCGCGGCGGTTGAGTTTCAAGGTGTAGCCGCCCGAGATGCCAGCGCCGAGGCCTTCGCCCTCCCATCCTTTCTTCTCGTTGAAGCCGATGCCGTAGCAGAAGCCGTGGGCATAGACGCCGAGGAAGGCTCCGCGGTAAGGATGACCTTCGCGGAAGTAGCGGCGGAGTTCGAGTTGGAGGTCTCTAATCTGGAAGAATTTGTAGTCCGACCAGTGGCGGTGGTTGCTGAACGAGAATCCGGCATTATAGGTAAGGTGTCCGTGGAGAGGGAAAAACTCCAACTGGACATTGCCCGACGGCGCAAAGCCGAAATTGGGCATATAGAAGAAATCATGCACGAGGTTGGTGCGCAAAGCGATGAGCGGCAGGCGTGGCGCCTTCTCCGTGAGTGGCGGGATAGGCCACGTTGGCACTTCCCCAGGGAGTGCCACTGGGTTTACCGTCTGCTTGTAGTCTTTCTGTGCGAGATCTTCTTCCTGCAAGGTTGCCAACAGCGGCGTGCCGAAGAACATCATCACGCGCGCCTGACGCAGTTGCGGGAAGTATTCTTTCAACAGGCGTTTCCATGTCTTTCCGCCATTGAGTTTCTGGAGTTCGCGCTTGCAATAGGGCTCGTCGCCGTTACTGTCGTCCCAAATCTTTTTCACGGCGGCAGTCTCGGCATCGTTGGCCTCTGCCATCAGCACGGTGAGGTATTCGTAGTCCTCGCAGATGAAGTTCGACTGCGTGAGCGACACATCGGGAGCGTTGTCAAACTGGCTGTTGATGAATTCCACAAGCCGTTGCGTACGACCAAGACCCAATCGGCGGTTGTTGTCGTAAGGACCTTCAGGCGATGCCGCACCCTTGATGATGAGTTTGCGGAGCACAAGCCCTTTTTCGCGGAGCAAAGGAGCGATTTCCGACTTGTACAGGCCTATAAACGGCTCATTCGGACGCAGTTGAGTGCTGTTAACGTCGAAGCGT
>CAVAOU010000212.1:0-3852 GCA_963590085.1 Senegalimassilia sp.
CCGGAGATCTGACATTCGAAGAAACAAAAAAAATCGAGAAGATACTTAAAGACGGCATCGAAGCGGGCAAGGCTCGCCGGGACAAGTATGGCATCAATCCATCGGTTCGCCATCTGAACACAGCGCTTCTCATTTCCAAATATGTGGGTGCCGACAAAAATATGATTATCGCCACCCTACTCTATCATCTTTGTTCCGACGACTACTATCCGCTGTCGGCGGTGAAGGAGGACTTTGGCGAGGACATCTACTCCATAACAAAAGGACTGAAGAAGATTTCCGAACTCTATAAGCAACACTCAACCCAACGCGACGAGAATTTCAGCAAACTGATGATGGCATTCGCGGAAAACATTCGAGTGATTATCATCATGATTGTTGACCGCTTGGCGCTGATGAAGGCAATCAACCACCACCCTAACCAGAAATTCGTGATGGACATTGCCTCCGAGGCTCTGTACCTCTATGCGCCGCTGGCTCACCGACTCGGTTTGTATAAAATCAAATCGGAGTTGGAGGACATGTCGCTGAAATACACCAACCGCGAACTCTACACCCAGATTGCCCACAAACTGAACGAATCGAAGCAGGAACGCGACAAATACATTGCCGAATTCATTGCGCCGATAAAGAAGAAACTGGAAGAAGAGGGCATCAAGTTTGACATAAAGGGACGCACCAAATCAATCTTTTCGATTTGGAACAAGATGAAGAAGCAGAATGCCGACCTGAAGGACATCTACGACCTGTTTGCCATCCGCATCATCATCGACACACCGCTTGAGCATGAACGCCGCGACTGCTGGAAAGTGTTTGCCATCGTGACCGACATGTTCAAGGCCAACCCGTCGAGAATGAAGGACTGGATTACCATCCCTAAATCCAACGGCTACGAGTCGCTCCACACCACAGTGACGGGTCCAGGCTCACGCTGGGTGGAGGTGCAGATACGCACACAGCGTATGGACGAAATCGCCGAGAAGGGTCTTGCCGCCCACTTCAAATACAAGGGTGTGAAAAGCGAGAAGAGCCTCGACGATTGGATGGCCAACGTGCGCGACATTCTGGAAACGTCGGGCAAGGACACTCCCGAAATCATGAAGAAGATGAATATGGACGTCTACGACAAGGAGGTGTTCATCTTCACGCCTAAGGGCGACCTGTTCCGGTTGCCGCTGGGTGCCACAATCCTTGATTTCGCTTTTGCCATCCACTCCAAGATAGGATGCACCTGCATCGGTGCGAAAGTAAACGGCAAGACGCAGAAAATCAACTATAAACTTAAAAACGGCGACACAGTTGAAATTCTCACATCAACCACACAGCAGCCGAAACTGCAATGGTTGACTATCGTCACCACATCGAAAGCGAAAAACAAGATACGCCAGTCGCTCAACGAAATCAACAACCGTTCAGCTGAGTTTGCCAAAGAACTGATTCAACGCAGATTCAAGAACAGAAAGATTGACATTGAGGAAGCGATACTCACGAAAGTAATCAAACGGCTGAACTACAAGACAGCGACCGATTTCTACAACGACGTTGCCAACGAGAAACTTGACGTTGCCCACATCGTAGACTCCTACCTCGCAATCAAGGAGAAAGAAGAAGAGCCGCAAACTGTGATAGGCAACCGTTCGGCGCAGGACTTCGTGATGCAACCCGTTGAAGAGGTGACTAACGATTCGGGCGACGTGATTATCATCGGCGAAGGAATCAAGGGCATCAACTACAAACTTGCTAAATGCTGCATGCCTATCCAGGGCGACACCATTATGGGATTCATCGCCAGCGACGGAGCAATCAAGATACACAAATCCACATGCCCCAATGCACGTCACTTGTCGTCGAAATATCCCTACCGCACAATCAAGACCGTGTGGAGCGGTGTTACGGGCAGCAACCAGTTTGCCGTGCCATTGAGCATTGTCGGACACGACGACATTGGCATCGTCAACAACATCACCTCTATTATAACTAAAGAAAAAAACGTATCTTTGCGTAGCATTGCCATCGACTCAAACGATGGCCTGTTCCAGGGACGACTTGTCGTTGGTGTCAACGACATTGTGTCGCTAAACAATTTGATTAAGAAAATTAAAACGATAAAGGGCGTAAAAGATGTACAACGCAACAACTAAGAAACTGACAGCCGCCATCCTGTGCGCGCTCTTCCTGTCTGCCTTTTCCTTTTCATGCAACAGCAAGAAAGCAGACGACAGCGAAGCCGCCGAGCACTTGATGTCGGAAATCAAATCACTATATTCAAGCAAAGACTACGACAAGGCTTTGCTTGCCATCGACTCGCTGATGAAGACCTATCCAGGCCAGACCGACATCCAGCGGCAGGCTCTTCATGTGCAAACCCAAATTACTGAGAAGAAGGCTCTTGCCGACAGCATTGCCAACGAGCAGGTATTTGCATCGTGCGCTGCCGTTGCCGACTCAATCAAGCAAAGCCTCAAGTTTGTGAACAGCAAGGAGATGGTGGAAGGATACTTCGTTGACAAGTCGGCGCCAAACGACGGCATGCCGACAACCTCTCGCATCATTCCTCGAGTTTCTGCCGATGGCGAAATTTCCGTACTTTCATCACTCCGCGGCCACAGCATCCGCCACACTAAACTCGTAATCGCAACCGACTCGGCTACCGTAGAAACCGTAGCCGTGCCACTTAGCAACTCCCGCAACTACAGATATAAAGACAACGGAAAACCAGTCGAACTGGTTACGTTCAACCAGCAGGAATGCGACTCGCTCTGCAAATACATAGCAAGCGCCAGCGCTCCTGTCAGCGTGACCTTCGTCGGACAGTCGGGCAAGCAGAAAATCACGCTGACCGCTGCCGACAAAACCAGTTTTTCCAACATCGTTGCCTACTCGGAAGCCCTCACAAAGATGCAGGAAGCCAACATGAACCGGCTCAAATTCGCCAAGCGTCTGAACCTGGCGAGAAAACAAATCAAGCAAACTGCCACCAACATCCAGGGTGACAGGAAATAACAGAATAAAACAAAACAATATATGGGACTTTTTAATTTCTTCTCGAAAGAGAAAAAAGAGACGCTCGACAAGGGGCTTGAGAAAACCAAGCAGGGCCTGTTCGACAAAATCAAAAGAGCTGTAGCCGGGAAATCGAAAATCGACGATGATTTTCTTGACAATCTGGAAGAGGTGTTCATCACTTCCGATGTGGGTGTTGAAACCACGCTGAAGATTATCGACCGCCTGCAGAAACGCGCCGCACAGGACAAGTACGTCTCTACTGCCGAACTGAACGATTTGCTCCGCGAGGAAATCACTGAGATGCTGGCAGAAAACAACAATGCCGACACGCCAGACTTTACCGTGCCTGCCGACAAGAAGCCATACGTAATCCTGGTGGTAGGCGTCAATGGTGTGGGCAAGACCACAACAATCGGCAAACTCGCATACCAGTTCAAGAAGGCTGGCAACAAGGTGGTTCTCGGCGCTGCCGACACATTCCGTGCGGCTGCCATCGAGCAGTTGCAGATTTGGGGCGAGCGCGTTGACGTGCCGGTAATCAAGCAGCAAATGGGTTCCGACCCTGCCTCTGTGGCTTTCGACACTGTTAGTTCGGCAAAGGCCAACAATGCCGATGTGGTAATCATCGACACCGCAGGCCGCCTACACAACAAAGTGGGACTGATGAAAGAATTGTCGAAGATAAAGAACGTGATGCAGAAGGTTGTTCCCGACGCTCCGCACGAGGTGCTGCTGGTGCTCGACGGCTCTACCGGGCAGAATGCGTTTGAGCAGGCGCGCCAGTTTGTTGCGGCAACAGAGGTCAACGAGTTGGCGATTACCAAACTCGACGGCACTGCAAAAGGC
>CAVAOU010000213.1:0-3846 GCA_963590085.1 Senegalimassilia sp.
ATCCCAATCTCCGTCAAGCCCCATGGATTCGCAGGAGCATATGCCTAACGCGATTGCGGTCATCAATGCGAATGCAAAAATGATTTTCTTCATTGTTGTCAAGTGTTGTTTCTATCTATATAATGCCAACTTGCGCCATTTACTGCATAATGTTTGTCAATAAATTAAAATTGCCATTGGAAAGTGTTTGTATTTATTTTTGTTTATACTATTTTTGTAGAAATGGATTGCATCTTGCGTAATGGGCTACGGTTCTTGATTTGCGCGGTGCAGTCACTTGTGTATTACAGAAGTTAAACGTCAATAAAACAAATGGTTGAAAATGTAATTTCGGTCAGGAACTTGTCCCAACGCTATGGAAATGGGCGGGTTATCTACGAAAATCTATCGTTTGAAGTGCCGAAAGGCCGCATTTTGGGTCTTCTGGGCAAAAACGGAACAGGAAAAACGACAACAATAAATATCCTTATGGGGTATCTTCGCCCGCAGAAAGGCGAATGTCGGATATTCGGTGAAAACATCACGAATCTGACTCCGGCAACACGCGCCCGAATCGCTTTGCTGCTGGAAGGTCATGTGCAGTATGCCTTTATGACCATCGGACAAATCGAGAAATTTTATTCCAAGTTCTATCCTAAATGGAACAAGGATGCCTACTATGAACTGATGGCGAAGTTGAAGGTTACACCAAACCAGAAACTCTCGAGCATGTCGTGCGGACAGCGGTCGCAGGTAGCCCTGGGCTTGATTTTGGCGCAGAATGCCGACTTGCTTGTGCTCGACGACTTCTCTCTGGGTTTGGATCCTGGCTATCGCCGGCTGTTTACCGACTACCTCCGCGAATACGCAAAAGCGGAGAACAAGACGGTGTTCATGACTTCCCACATCATTCAAGACATGGAGCGCCTCGTGGACGACTGCATAATCCTCGATTATGGCAAAATTCTTGTGCAGAAGCCTGTCAAGGAGTTGCTGGACACATTCAGTCGCTACACTTTTGTGGCCGACGACTGCTCTCAACTGAAGGACGACAGCCGCATCTATAGCCCGTCGATGATTCGGAAACAATGTGAAGCATACAGTTTTGAGTCGGAGGAAACTATGGCTGCTATTCTCGCTGAGAAAAACATCGGATACTCTAATCTCAAGAAAGAGTCTCTGTCGCTGGAAGACGTATTTATTGGTTTAACAGGAAAGTATTGATTGAATTATGCTTAAGGCAATTATATATAAAGAATGGCTTAAGACAAGGGGCGTGTTCCTGATTGGACTGGTCTTGTCTTTGTGCATCGCCGCGTTCGATGTGCTGAGTATGAATCGTGTGGCTACGCTGAAAGGGGTGGACCACATCTGGCAGATAATGCTGCTTAAGGACAATGTGTTTGTAACGCACCTGATGTTTGTGCCTCTTGTTGTCGGAGTAGGCCTGGGCTTGGCGCAGATGCTTCCGGAAATGGTGCAGAAGCGTTTCAAGTTGACGCTGCATCTGCCTTATCCGCAAAACAAGATGATTTTGGCAATGATGGCTATTGGCCTTGTGGAGTTTGTTGTGATTGCAGCGGTGACCACAATCCTGGTCGCTGTCTACGACACTAAGATTCTCGTTCCGGAACTGGTGTCGCGCGTGGTGCTCACTATGATTCCGTGGTTCCTTAGCGGAATTGCCGCATATTTCTTCACAACATCGATTTGCATCGAGGGGTGCAGATTGCAGAAGGTGGCATTGGCGCTGATTGGCATCGGCTTTGTGTCGCTGTTCTATCTCATTGATGCGCCTGAGGCTTATAACGGCGTTCTCGTGTGGTTCTTGATTGTTGCATTGTTGTGTGCGCTGTTGGTCTACAGAGCAGTATATCGGTTTAAGGAGGGCCGTCAGGATTAAGATGAAAAAGTTGAGCAACATATTTCTGATTGTTTTGTCAACGGTGGTGTTGGCGTGGTTCTTGCCGTGGCTGGCTAATTTCGTCCTGCCAACAAACACTAAGGCTTCGTTGGTCTACTTTAGTCCGACCGACAAAAAGTTTGTCCTTTCTAAGAGCGACGACGACCACAAGCAGCAGTATCTTGAATTGAACACCGATGGCAGCATGTACAAAAAAATCACCAAAAACGAGCGCGACAAGTTGCTCCCGCAGGTGTTCTACACTCTGTTGGCTGGCAAGGACGAATTGCCCGACTCGGTTTGCGGCAGAGAGGTGTCGGCAAAGATATTCCGCGAAAATTCGTGGGTGTTTGTCAACAATCCTCGTGAAATAAACAAGATTGGCGCCAAGGTGAACATGATGATGGAGTCAATGCCGGAGCGTTTGGAACTCGAAGACGCTACGGAGGTGTTCCGCATGACTCCCGACGGCATCGAATTCGTCGACATGGAGACAAACAAGGTGCTGCCTGAACGTAGCGCACGATTCACGAAGATGATGAAGGAGGAGGGATTCTCGTTCCCGGCTTCAACTCTTGCTGCAAACATCACGTCGAAGAAGCCTTACGATGAGGGCTATCTGATGGCGGATGCCAAGCATCAGTTGTTCCACGTTAAGATGCAGGTGGGTCGCCCTTATGTGCATAGGGTAGATGCCGCCAAGGGTATCGACGTGAAGCATGTATTCGTCACCGAAAATGTCGACCACCGTTTCCTCGGTATTGTCACGGATGCCGATTGCAATATGTATATGCTTGAAGCCTCGACCTACGAAATGCGCAAACTTCCGATGAAGTGGAATCCTGAAACGGAGAAGGTCGTGATCATGGCCAACGTGTTCAACTGGATGGTCCACATCACAGACGATGCTACCATAACGTCGTATGCCATCGACAACTACGATTTCTCTCTCCTCGGCAAATACCAGGAGCCTGTTGAGAAGTCGCGCTTTGAAACAGCGTCGAACTATATCTTCCCATTCACGCTGTCGTTCACGTCGATGACCGACCAGTTCGTTTTGCCGCGCATCGGGTGGCCTGACGGCTGCGCATTCCTGATTCTGAATGTTGTCCTTGCGCTGGCATTCGCCATTGTCTATCGCCGTTGCCGCAAGGTGGCGATTTCTGGAGGCATCGCAACGTTGCTGTTCGGACTCTTCGTGTTCATACCACTTGTTTTGTTTATCAACAAAAAATAGAATAATATGAAAAAATCAATCATTGCTTTTGCTGCCGTATTGTGCGTTGCATTGTTTGGCTGCAGTTCGAAAACATCAAGTGAGAAAGTCGACATTCAGGACGAAGCGCTGACCGTCGACAACGTTCTCGACAACGCCGAAAAATATGTCGGCGACACAATCGTGATTGAAGGCGAGTGCTCGCACCTGTGCAAGCATGGTGGCCGCAAGGCGTTCCTCGCTAGTGCCAAGGCCGACCGTCTGCTCCGTGCCGAGGCTGCTGGTTCATCGTTCGGTGCATTCCCGAAGGAGTCAATCCACAAGGTGTTGCAGGTTAAGGGTGTACTAGTAGAAGACCGCATCGACGAGGCTGCAGTGCAGAAGATGGAAGCGGATTATGCCAAAGTGGAAGAAGTGCATGGTGAGAACGTTGAGGTAGGTTGCGAGTCGGAAAAAGCCGCTCAGGGACAGGCCGAAATCAACACTTTCGCTGCCCGCATGAAGGACTATCGCACCAAGATTGCCGAGCGTCAGGCCAAAGAAGGCAAGGCATACCTGTCGTTCTACCATCTCAATGCCATCAGTTATGAAATTGTGAAATCAGAGAAGAAATAACGATTTCTGAAAATCTCATCCAGCGCTGCTGGAGATACAGCGAAGCCCGATTGCACCACGCAACCGGGTTTCGCCATTCTATATGGCCAAGCCGAAATAACAAATCCAAGCCTTGATAGATAAACAGCGAACG
>CAVAOU010000214.1:0-3843 GCA_963590085.1 Senegalimassilia sp.
GCTGAGAGCCTTGCCGACGACCTCATGGTGCTTCAGGCAGCTTACTGCCGACGAGTTGAAGAGTCTGCTGGTTGAGATGAAGGAAATCTATCACGAGGCCACTGAAGGCAAATTCGTCATTGAGGAAGGCGTTGAGGATGTGCACTCGCAGGTGGAACTGATGCTTACCCGCCGCCTTGGCGACATAGGCAAGAAAATCCACTCCGGCCGCTCGCGCAACGACCAGGTGATGGTCGACTTGAAGTTGTTCATGCGCTCCGAAATCGAAGCAGTGGCGCTCACCACCCAGAAACTTTTCTCCACACTCATTGCCCAAAGCAACCGCTATAAGGACGTTATCATCCCCGGCTATACCCATCTTCAGGTGGCAATGCCGTCGTCGTTCGGCCTGTGGTTTGGCGCCTATGCCGAGAGCCTTGCCGATGACCTCATGGTGCTTCAGGCCGCCTACCGCGTGACCAACCGCAATCCCTTGGGCAGCGCCGCCGGCTACGGCTCGTCGTTCCCGCTCGACCGTAGCATGACCACCCGTCTGCTCGGCTTCGAGTCGATGAACTACAATGTGGTCTACGCCCAGATGGGACGCGGCAAGACCGAGCGCACCGTTGCCAATGCCCTTGCCGGCATCGCCTCTACAGTGTCGCGCCTGGCGTTCGATGCTTGCCTGTTCAACTCGCAAAACTTCGGCTTCATCAAACTGCCGGACGAATACACCACCGGCTCGTCGATTATGCCCCACAAGAAGAACCCCGACGTGTTTGAACTGACGCGCGCCAAGTGCAACCGCCTGCAGGCTCTGCCATACCAGATTACGATGATTCTCAACAACCTCCCGTCGGGCTATTTCCGCGACATGCAACTCATCAAGGAGGCGTTCCTCCCGGCATTCGACGAGTTGAAGTCAATCCTGATGATGGTCAACGCGATGCTTTCGGAAATAAAGGTCAACACCGACGTGGTGAGCGACGACCGCTACAAGTTTATGTTCTCCGTTGAGGAAGTAAACCGCCTCACCCGCGAGGGTATGCCGTTCCGCGATGCCTACAAGAAAGTGGGTCTCGACATTGAAGCCGGACGCTTCGAGCCAGTCAAGGAAGTGCTCCACACCCACGAGGGCTCCATCGGTAACCTCTGCAACGACCGCATCGAACGTCTGTTTGCCGACACCCTAGCATCGTTCCATTTCGAGGACTATCACCGCGCTATCGACCAATTGCTGAAATAGGATGAAAGCACTTGTTAAATCACTGTTGTTCGGCGTGTTGCTCACCGCCATGGCGGCGTGCGAGTCGGTCGACAGCCAGCGCATCCCTGCGCTCAACGTAAACATTGACCTCAGCAATGCCGGACTCTGGAGCGTGTATGGTGTGAGTGGCTACGGCCAGTGCCGCATCTTCAACCGCAGCAAGCACTTGCCAGCCGATTTCACCTTCACAGAGCGCACCTACACTGGCTATGGCGGCGTGATGCTCGTCTACGGCATCAACGGCCCTGTGGCTTACGATTGCGCCTGCCCGGTGGAGGTGGACAAGAACGTGACCCTCTATTTCGACTTCAGCACGCTCGATGCCTATTGCCCCAAATGCGGCTCGCGCTTCAACGTGTGCGAAGCCGACGGCGTGCCGACCCAAGGCACAGCCCTCGAAAGTCGCTACGGCTTGCAGCGCCTCTCCGTGGTGGCCGCCAACGGCGGATATGTCATTACAAGATAAAGAGATAACCTCTCCCCGCTAAAGGGAAAGAGAAAAGAATTTTGCAGCGTTTTTGTCGGTTATAGACGACACTTCTTCAACGCTTACACCCAGCGTGTCGGCTATTTTGGCTGCAATCAGCGGAATGTAGGCACTCTCGTTGCGCTTGCCGCGGTAGGGCACAGGCGTGAGGTACGGGCAGTCGGTTTCGAGCAGGATGCGATCCAACCCAATCACGCCGAGCACTTCGTCGATGTGCGAGTTCTTGAAAGTTACCACACCGTTGATGCCGAAATAGAAATCACCGTAGCGGCATATGCGCTCGATGTCGGCCTTCGTGCCGCCGAAACTGTGGAACACGCATTCCGGAAGCGTGCGCCCGAAGCGGTCGAACACTTCACACACCTCATCGAGGCCTTCGCGGCAGTGGATAATCACCGGCAGGTCGCGGTTCACCGCCCACCGCAGTTGCTGGCGGAATGCCTGCATCTGCTCCGTGCGGAAAGTCTTGTCCCAATACAGGTCGATGCCTACTTCACCGATGGCAATGAACGGATGGTCGCCGAGATGGCTCTCCGTGGCTTCGAGCTGGCTTTGCCAGTCGGCTTCAACCGATGTTGGGTGCAGTCCCATCGCCATCGACGTGTAGCCAGGGTAAGCCTGATGCGTCGCTACCATGGCGTCGTAGGTAGCCATGTCGACATTCGGCAGCACCAGATGCCGCAACCCCGCCTTCTTGGCGCGATCCACTACCTCGGCGCGGTCGGCGTCGAACTCTTCAAGATAGATATGTGAATGCGAGTCGATCATCGGTCTATTTTTTGCGTCCCATCACCATTTTGTCGAATGCTTCAAAGAAGGCAGTTGCCTCGGCGCTCAGTTCCGCAGAGTGGAGCGCTTCGAGAGCCTTCTTGCTGTAGGCTTCTACGGCTTGGCGGCAAGTGTCGCCGATGTTGAGTCGGTCGTAGATGCCCGTCACGCCGGCAATCTTCTCGCCGGGATAGGCAGCCTTGTTGCCGAGCCAGAAATCCAGTTCCTCCTTGTCGGCGCCTTCGGCCTTCTGCATCGCGTTGATGAGCAGATACGTCTTCTTGTTGTTCATGATGTCGCCGCCGATGGCCTTGCCAAACACCTCAGGGTCGCCGTACACGTCGAGCCAGTCGTCCTGGAGTTGGAAGGCGATGCCGAGATTCACGGCAAAGTCGTGCAGGCCGTTGGCCTGATGCTCCGGGGCGTTGCCCATTATGGCGCCGAGACGCGCCGCTCCCGCAAGGAGAACCGACGTCTTGAGGCGAATCATGTCGAGATATTCGTTGATGCTCACATCGTTGCGGCTTTCAAACTCCATGTCGTATTGCTGACCCTCGTACACGCCGATGGCGGTTTCGTTGAACACCTTCAGCAGCGCGATGGCCTTGGCAGGCTTAACGCCGTCAATCACCAGTTGCGTGGCAAGCGTGAGCATCGTGTCGCCCGAAAGAATAGCGGTGTTGTCGTCCCACTTGCTACACACCGTAGGCTTGCCGCGGCGCAGGTCGGCGCGGTCCATCACATCGTCGTGGAGCAAGGTGAAGTTGTGGAACTCCTCGATGGCTGCAGCCTGAGGCAGCGCCTCCATGCAGTTGCCGCCCACGGCGTCGCAAGCCGCCAGCAAGATGACGGGGCGCAGGCGTTTGCCGCCTTGCTGAAGTCCGTAGACGATAGGGTCGTAGAGCCCTTGCGGTTGGCGTCCCGAAGGACACGCGATAGAGTCGACAGCCTTTTGGGCCAGAGAGATGTAGTCTTCGATTGAGCGCATATTCTTGACAGTTTAGAGCGGTGGACAATCACCTATGCAAAAATAACGAATAATTTCAGAGTCCAGGCGAAAATCGCCCGATATTTTTTCTGGCGATTTACCACCTTTTCCGTAGCCGATGGGCAAGATGACGAAAGAGCAGCGGAGTTGTTGCATGGCATCCATACGCAGCAGGGACACCAAGCCGGAACTCTTGGTGCGGCGCTATCTGTTTGCCCGCGACAAGGAAGAGCAACACAAACTGGCAAGCATGGGCTGGCACTGCATCACTATCTGGGAATGCCAGTTGAAGCCGAAAGTGGTAGAACAGACGCTTCAGTTGCTGGACTACACCCTCAACCACATCTACATGGA
>CAVAOU010000215.1:0-3843 GCA_963590085.1 Senegalimassilia sp.
ATAGACTGGTTTCAGCACCGTCTCACCTTTTTTGTCGACCACGCCCAATAGCGAGTCGGCGGTTGAAACGATGGAATATCCATGGTAGAAACGTTCGGCATTCTCAATCACCTTGCCATCGATTTTGTCGAGCACCTTTATCACTTTGCCTTCGGTGTCGATAATCTCTATAGGCTTGCCTTTTTCAGCCACCAGAGCCACGCCGTCGCTGAACGATGCCACCGACACGTATTCGCCGCCCACCTTCTTTGGCTTCTTGTCGAGAGTAAACATTTCGTAGACGCCGTCCTGCGTTTCCACGAAGAAACGGCCGTCGGTTGCAGGCATCGGCGCTTCCTTAAATTCGTCACTGAAAATCACTTTGCCATCGGTGCTAATCATTCCCCAGTTGGAGTCGTCTGAGCCTTTAAAGGCAAAGGCTTCAAGTTGGCTATTGCCTTCCTTGGCACACGAAGCCAACGACAATACGGCGACAACCATTGCCGCCATCTTAACAATTAGAGTTTTGCGCATATTAAATTTGTTTATTTCCCATTAGGTTAATTAATCAGACTACAAAAATAGTGCATTTGTGGAGAAATAACTACCTTTGCCGAGAATTATAGGTTACAATAGATGAAGTATATTAATTTGAAACTGTTTTCATCGTTCTTTAAAATCGGCGCATTCACGTTTGGCGGAGGTTGGGCGATGATTTCACTTCTTGAGGAGGACATCGTAAACAAGCACAAATGGCTTGAGAAAGAAGAGTTTATCGACAACCTTGCCGTAGCGCAGTCGCTTCCTGGCATTATGGCAGTGAACGTTGCCATTGCCGTTGGCTACAAACTCAACAAAATTTGGGGTTCGATTTTCGCCGTACTCGGCACAATCCTTCCGTCGTTTCTGATTATCCTTGCCATTGCAATGTTTCTCACCCCCGACACAATCAAGAACAACGAGACACTGACCCGCATCTTCAAGGGCATCCGCCCAGCGGTTGTGGCGCTTATCCTTTCGCCGGTGTTCACCACCGCAAAATCGGCAAAGATAACGCTCAAGAACGCGTGGATACCAGTGATAATCTCCGTGCTGATTTGGTCGAACCTGCCAATCGTTTCGAGCCCGATACTCTACATCGTGATCGGCGGCCTGTTTGGCTATTTCGTCTATTCAAAGAATTTCCGTGACACAATAAAGAATATTTAAGGAGGCAGCAACAATGAGCATTTATCTGAAACTTATCTGGGCATACTTCAAAATCAGTATTTTCGGTTTCGGCGGAGGCTATGCGATGTTGTCGCTTATCCGCCACGAGATTGTGGACCGCGGATGGATCACCGAACAGATGTTTACCGACATCGTGGCAATCTCGCAGATGACCCCAGGTCCTATCGGCATCAACTCGGCAACCTACATTGGTTACACCGTGGGCCACGGCATTCTTGGCTCTGCCATAACCACGCTGGCGGTGATTCTGCCGTCGTTTCTGCTTGTGCTCTACACAAGCCGCTTTATCCAAAAGCACAAGGAAAGCCCCTACACGAAGGGCATCTTTGCGGCATTGCGACCTGTGGTTGTGGGACTTATCGGCTCGGCGGCACTTCTGCTGATGAACCGCGAGAACTTCGACGACCTGTTTTCGAGCATCGCCATCTGCGCCGCCGCCTTCGTGATGGCGTTCTTCTATAAGATTCACCCCATCCTGATTATCGTGCTCGCCGGACTTGCCGGCTATATTATCTATTGATATGAACTACGAAGAAGCAATTGACTATCTGTTCAACAAGACATTAGTGTTTCAACACGTTGGCGCTGCCGCCTACAAGCCCGGACTGGAGACCACGCAGCAACTCGATACGCTGTTCGGCCACCCGTCGAAGGCATTCAAGGCAATCCATGTGGCAGGCACCAACGGCAAAGGGTCTACCTCCCACCTTCTGGCATCGATTCTCCAGAAGGCCGGCTACAAGGTAGGTCTCTACACCTCTCCCCACCTGCTCGACTTCAGGGAGCGCATCCGCGTGGACGGCAAGATGGTTGACGAGGAGTTTGTCTGCACTTTTGTTGAGCAGTTCGTAGGTTGCAACTTCGAGGGGCGCCAACCGTCATTTTTCGAACTCGCCACCATCATGGCGTTCAAATACTTCGAAGAGCAGCACGTCGACATCGCCGTCGTTGAGGTGGGTCTCGGCGGACGGCTCGACAGCACCAACATCATCTCCCCCGTCCTGAGCATCATCACTAACA
This sequence comes from Senegalimassilia sp., assembly GCA_963590085.1. Lineage (GTDB taxonomy): Bacteria > Bacteroidota > Bacteroidia > Bacteroidales > Muribaculaceae > Limisoma. Next base: position 2,230 of record CAVAOU010000215.1, read on the forward strand.
TATCGTTTGACCACACGCAATTTCTCGGCAACACCCTCGCGGCAATTGCAGGCGAAAAGGCGGGCATCATAAAGCCATCGACGCCCGTGGTGATTGGCGAATACACCGAGGAGACACGCTCTGTGTTTGCAGCAAAGGCGGAGGCAGAGAAAGCGCCGATAACGTTTGCGCAGGACTGCGAGGAAATTTTGTCGGCCGACAGAAGCGTTGACCGTCTTACGCTCCACACGCGCAACTTCGGCACTATCCACGACCAACTGGCAGGCGAATGCCAGACGCTGAACGCCAACACGGTGCTCAATGCGGTAAGAATACTGAGAGATTGCGGCATTGCGATTGACGACAAAGCCGTTGCCGACGGCTTCCAAACAGTTTGCGACAGCACCGGACTGATGGGACGCTGGATGAAGGTAGGCGACCGCCCGTTCACCGTTTGCGACACAGGCCACAACCCTGGGGGCTTCCAATATATCGCCGACCAACTGACGCACTCCCAGTGCACCACCCTGCGCATTGTCATCGGCTTTGTGAGCGACAAGGACATCTCCCACATCCTCAACCGCATGCCCAAGGGCGCGATATACTACTTCACGCAGCCGTCGGTGGCGCGCGCCTTGCCTTGCAGCAAATTGGCTGAGACGGCGCAACAGTTCGGACTCAGCGGCAGCACCTACCCTTCGGTAGCCGATGCCTACGATGCAGCGAAAGCCGATGCCCTCGCCGACGACATGATCTACATCGGCGGCAGCACCTTCGTTGTTGCCGACCTGCTGACACTGCTCAAGCAGCGCGGCTAATCGGGAAGGATTTCGGAGAGTTTGGTGGTGTGGTATTCGGGTTTGGTGACGTCGAGAAGGCCACGCAACTGGGTCAGTGTTTCGGCGACATAGGGCTCTTCGATAAAGTCGGAATGGCCGATTTCATGGTAACGGTTCATAAATTCTTCCACGGTCATCGACGAGATGTTGGTTGACGGTTGGAAAGAGATTGCGCCCTCATCGTCGATCACAACCGAGAGGAAGCCGCCGTCAATCAGTTTGTCGATAACCTGGTTAACCAGTTTTATAGGCATCTGCTTCTTGTCGGCAAGGTCCTTCTTGCCCCACGACTTGTCGCCGTTTTCGAAGCGCTGCACCACCACTGCAATTACGAGCAGAGCCACTTGGTCGACGTAGCGCGACGAGGCGTTTTCCACCTGGTCGAGGTAATTGAAGCGGAAGAAATTCTGCGAAGAGTAGGTCATCACCGCACAGGCGATGCAAACCGTCCACGACCACTGCATCCAGATGAGGAACAGTGGCAGGAAGGCGAAACTACCATACACGGCATTGTATTTTGTCACGGAAATCTGCCCGTGGACAAAGGCGTACTGGATGAAATAGAATAGCAATCCGCAGACAAAACCTGGAAGGAGAGCGTTTTTCAGTTTCACCTTTGTGCAAGGGATAAGCACATTCATGCCCACAAACAGGATGCACAAAAGGAAAATAGGCAGCAAGTCGAGCAAGAACTTCAAGATTGGCGAAAGTCCGCCTATCGGCGATGACAGCGCCGACTGCACGAAACTCGACAAATAGATTGACAAACCGCCCGAACAGATAAGCAGGATAGGCA
>CAVAOU010000216.1:0-3820 GCA_963590085.1 Senegalimassilia sp.
GAGCACAGGCACTTCCTACACCCAGCCAATCTCCGGGATTGCCCAGACAGCCACCTACAAGGCTCTGCGCCGCGACGGACAAGTGTTTCAGTTGATTGTGCCGCCATGCACGCTCACCAACAAGGCCGTGGTATGGGTGCGCGACGGAGAGAAGAAATGGAGCGCAGACCTGTCGCAGACATCGTTTGAACAGTGCTATATGTACAACGTTACGCTTGCCCTTCAATCATCAACAGAGGAGGATAAGGAATGAAAAGATACGGTATACTGACAGGCGCGCTGACAGCGCTTGTGGCTTTGTCCTTTACGTCGTGTAGTCAGGAGGACATTGTCGACGGCAATGCGCGCGAACTGACGGGCATCAGCACCCAGATAGGTACAACTACGCGTGCCGTGCGCACAACAAGCGACAAGGAGCCTCTCTATGTTGGGCGCAGTTCGTTTATGGGCGGCGATACCATCAATATGACCCATTTCGGCAGAACAGCCAACACGATAGACGGTTTCACCTACAGCAACGTCTTCTGGGAAAAGAAGACCGACGAGAGCGGATGGACCCGTGTGGACGACACTGGCAAAATCTACTGGAGCGACGCCACCAGCGCCCACACGTTTATCGGCTACAGCAAGCCGTATGAGGATTTTCCATGGACAAAGACCACGGCAGAGAATGCCCCCGACATCTATCACGGCCAACTCACGCTTGGCGACGATGGCATTGTGGACTACACCAACACCACCGATGCCGACGGCAATGAGGTGAGCGGCAACGAGAAACTCAAAAAGGACGACATCGTGCTGGCATACTCCACTGAAGTGGTGGCTGACGCAACAGGTATCGGTACGGTGGATTTTCGCCACGCATTGAGTTGCCTCACGGTAGACCTTAACATCAACGGCTTCTCCTCTACGCCAGGTATCGGCGACAATGAGAAGGACAACGCCACGCGTGTCATTTCACTGGTCATCCACAACCAGCCATACCAGTACAAATGGGCGCAGACAAGCGACTGCGCCGAAGCGGAAACCGGTTCGGAAACGGCCGACATAAAGGCATGGACCAATAACATCAACGGCGATGCCACCACATCGGGTCGTAACCGTCGCTTCTTCTACCACACACTTGCTGTGCCAGGCACGCGCTCATCGATGAGCATCGAGTTTACGGTGACCTATCCCGACCCGTTGAACACGGCGAATACCCTTACAAACACCTATACGGCTACCGCCACCAACGTGGATTTCATAGCAGGAAAGCGCACCACCATCAAGATTTCGCTCAATCACCAGAACGAGACGATGACCGTGGGCGCGGAGTACAACGATTGGGAATACGTTCATACCCCTGACTCTGGTGAACTGACAAAGAAGTCTACGTTCCTGTCGAGCACATCGAGAGCCAACGTCAATCTGCACGACGAGTCGGGACTGATAAGGGACGACGCTACATGGCTCTACACCGACAGCGACGGCAGTGTGCTGGACGTTGACGGCAACGACGGCTCGAAGGACAATCCTTACACCATATCGTCGGCCAACCAATTCTTGGCGTTTGCCTATGAGGTGAACGAAGGGAAGATGACGTTTGAGGACAAGTATGTTTGTCTGAATGCCAACCTGCACATGCAAGCCAGCACATCGGGCACCAGTGTGGAGTGGATTGGCATAGGGACTTCGCAATATCCGTTTAAGGGACATTTCGACGGCCGCCTGCACGACATCAGCCGATTGAAAGGCAAGTCGCTCTTCGGCTATGTGTCAGAAGGCGCCTCGGTGTCGGGAGTGACGCTCACCACCATGCTCGGCACGACCGACGGCGGATGCGTTGCCTGCAACAATGCCGGCACGATAAGCGGCTGCATGGCTAACGGCGATGTGAATGGCACAACTTATGCCGGCGGCATTTGCGAAACCAACAGCGGCACAATCATTGCCTGCGCGCATATCGGCAGTGTCACAGCAACCGATGCGGTCGGCACCGTGGCAGGCAAAAACACGGGTACAGCCACGGCCGTATATGCCACAAGCAAACTGTCGGCAACAACAATCACCGTGCAGTGCTATTACGACAAGACCATGTATCCGTCGGCAACCGATGAGGAGGCTGAGCACTGGGGCAAGACGTCGACAGAGATGCTCAAGCAGGATTTCGTGACCCTGCTCAATCAGGAAATAGGCACCGCCACAACCTACCGCTTCGTCTACCACCCGTCACAATGCCCGACCATCGAATAGGCTTCGGGCGGAAATGTTGTACACATTTCCCATTGTAGCCAGGGGTTAGTGGTTACAGACTTTGGTGATGTCGACAGAGAAGTCGTCGGCGCTCACCGCCGCCGTAAGACTAAACGGAGGATGCGCCTATGCGGGCACATCCTCCGTTGAAAGTTAATAGCAGGACAAGTGCGTTTAGTCCTCGAGCATATATTCGATGGTCGTCACGATGCGCACCTTCTTGACGTAAGGGGTGTTCGGGTCGCGGTCGTCAATTGAGAACTGGCCTTGCGATGCACTCTTGATTTTGCCGAGTTTGCTGTCGGAGTCGGCTGCAAACTGAGCGGCAGCCTTGCGGGCATTCTGTGTGGCTTCCTTGATCATCTCAGGCTTGATGTTGTTGAGCCCTGTGAACTCATACTGAGTGGTGGTTGAATAGTCGAACGAGATTGCTACGCCTTGCTGAATCAGTGTAGACTGGTTCTCGATGAGTTTTCTAACGGTATCCACTTTCGTTGAGTTTACAGTCACCACAGAGTTGATGCGGTAGCGGTAAGGCATGCGGTCGGCGCCGTAGGAATCCGCCTGAAGGTCGGTTGCAACCACGTTGGTGCTGATTTCGTCGTCGGTGATGCCGCTGTCCTTCAAGTATTTCTTCACGATGCTGTTTTTCTCGTTGATGCGTGTGTAGAGTTCAGGAAGGTTGTCGCCCAACTCCTTGTAGACAATAGGCCAGATAACCTTGTCGGCTTTCACTTCGCGCTCAGCGAGACCCTTTACGGCTACTACTCTCTGGTTTTGTGCAAAACTGTTAAGACCTGCTTTGATGCAGAATCCCAAAACGATGATGCCAATGGCAACTATTGCCGAGGCAATCAAAACTTTCATTTTGTCCATGTCGGTTATCAATTAAAGTGTTGTTTCTTTATTTTAGTTTAGACAATTTCCGCATGCCGAAGGTTTAACCGTAGGGCGAAAATTTTTTCATGGGGTAAACGGCTATTTCATTTGCAGATACATGCGCGCAATGAAATCCCAGTTGTCGTGGAGCAGCGTGCTTGCTGGAGCGGAAGGGTAGTGGGCATTGGGCACCATCCCGTTGGCAAACAAGTGGCGCAGAAGGTCGGCTGGACACAGCGCCGGTTCCATCAGGATGCGGTGGGCATCGGTGGCAGAAGGGTCGAAAGCGGCATTCTTCGGGTGACTCACATATTGGGCGATGTCCTTTGCCACGATAAGCCCTTTCTCCTGGTCGGCATAGAGCACAAAATTTTTGTGTCCGCGGAGTTCTGGCAGGTGTCCGCCTTCGGTTTTGCCCCATTTCATCTTCTCGGAGAGGAACGCCTCCAGGTCGTCGTAGGTAGGGCAGAAGGCAATCACATCGCCGCCAGTGGCCTCGCGGAGGGCAGTGTAGTATTTGTGTTCGGGCTTTGCTGATGGCTTGGCAGCCTGTGGCAACTGGTCGTCGACGATGAGCCGCAGCCACTCGTCAATCTTTAGAGCCAACGGGCCCGTAGGCTGCTGGAAGGTGGTGTGGAGCCGCTGCTCGTCAGTGAGAGTCTCGTCGATGGTCAGTTCGTCCTCCTCGGCAACGTCAGGCTCGTAG
>CAVAOU010000217.1:0-3794 GCA_963590085.1 Senegalimassilia sp.
GCGTCGACGCGCGCTGCGTGGCTACTGTCACCCTGCCCTACCGCGCCATCCGACCACTGTCGCTGCGACTCGACGGCTGGCAAGCGAGTGTTGATACGTTTTGCGCGCCCGACTCCGACGATGCTCTGGCGCAGCGCAGCGAGTGGACACAGGCTGGCTGCGAGCGCCCGGTGGTGGTGGCTGGCCCACGGTGGCTGAAGGCCTACAGCGCACCCTCTGCCGACGCCTCAATCGAAAGCCTCCAGGCGGTGTGCATGCCCGCCGACGGCACCTACCGCTTCCGCCGCGATGCGTGGACCTGGTTCGACGGCTATTTCGACCTTGTGTAGCCGCGCTAATCCAGCGAAATTGTTCTATTTGTCGCTAAAAATCCGTCAATATTTGATTATTGACGGATTTTTATTGTATATTTGCCCTATAAACCAATCGCAACACAGTATGAAAGAGGAACTGGTCAAGGACATACCATGCCTGACGCTCGACAAACTCACATCGATTTTCAAGCCCGACAAGGACGACGTCTATCGCCCGGGGCTGCTCATCGGCCGCCGCTCATCGGTTGGCGTGGAGCATGTCGACATCTCGTTTGTGCACCCGTTCAGCGTAAACGCTTTCATCCTTATCTGCTGCGACAGCGGCGAAGTGACCATCGTGACCAACTCCGAGAAGTTTGTGCTCACGCCTGGCACCCTCTATGTGAATTTCCCCGGACAGATTATGCGTGCCGACGACATCAAGGACTGCACGGTGCAGGTGGCGGTGCTCGACCTCGACCTCATCCGCACCATGAACCTCGACGTGAAGCCCGTGGCGCAGAAACTGCTCGCGCTGAAATATGCGCAGTGCATGCACCTCGACTCGCCGCAGTTTGCGGAAACGGAGGGCATCATCGACGCTGTGGCTCACGAAATACGCAACAACGAGGAGGACGCCCTGTCGACCGACATACTCCGCTGCCTTCTCACGGCACTTTTCTTCAAGGTTGGTCGAGCCATCGACAAGAACATCGACGAGAGCCGGTCGCTCAACCAGGAGGCTTTCAGCAAAAATGCGGGCTACTTCAAGGAATTCATGATTCTGCTCAGCGCGCACTACAAGCAGGAGCGCAGCGTGGGATTCTATGCCGACCAGATGCACCTGTCGCCAAAGTACTTCACCACACTGATCAAGCGCACCAGCGGACAGACTGCCGCCGAGTGGATCAACCACTACGTTATCCTCGAGGCCAAAAACCTTCTGAAATATTCAACGATGAATGTGCAAGAGGTGGCATATAGCCTCAACTTCCCCAACCAGTCGTTTTTCGGAAAATACTTCAAGCACCACACGGGCATGACGCCCAACCAGTACAAGCGCCTATAGCAGGCACAGCACAAGCAATAGCAGCGAATAGATGAGCATATTGCGGGCTGTGGCGCCAAGAAGCGGATTGAGCGCGGCGCCGCGGTTGGCGCGGATTTTGCGCCATGTCGCGATGTGCAGAATGATATATGCCGCAGGCGCAAAGGCATACCATGCCGTAGCGGTCCAGAGCGGCGAAGTGAGGGCGATGGCGGCGAGTCCGAAGACGAGATACGCGCCGGCTGCCACACCTCTACCGAAGCGCACCACTGTGGTGCGTTTGCCTGCCGAGGCGTCGTCCTCCATATCACGGTAATTGTTCACGATCAACACATTGCACCCCATCAGCCCTACCGCAAGCGAAGCCATAACCACATCGGCTGTCACCGTGCCAGCCTGCAGATAGAACGTAAGGCACACGGGCACAAGTCCGAAAAACACCAGTACGGCAACGTCGCCCAGCCCCACGCGCGACAGCGGCCAGGGACCGGCGCTATAGGCGAGCGCAAACAGCGCGATTACAATGCCTATAGGGATGAGTTTCCACCCGCCGAACGGAATCATGCCGCACCCAACGGCGCATGCCAGGACGAGGGTGGCAAGGGTGGCGGTGAGCATGGCGCGCGGCGAGATGTCGCCCTCGGTGACGCCGCGGCGGAAACCTTCGCGGCCTTTCTTGTCGGAGCCGTTGCGGTAGTCGAAATACTCGTTGGCGAAGTTCGATGCCACCTGTGCCAGCAGGGCAAAGACGAAGCAAAGCACAGCGGGCACCCACCGAAACGAATGGTGTAGGCAGGCATAGCCAGAGGCGAGCACCACTCCAGCCGTCGACACGGGGAGTGTGCGCAAGCGGGTGGCTTCAATCCAGCACCGCAATTTTGACGGTTTTGCGTTGGCCATAGCCGTGCGTTTTTATTTTGAAAATTCCATCAGGCGGCTGAGGTATTTGCCGATGATGTCAAACTCGATATTGACTACCGTGCCGGGCTTGATGCGGCAGAAGTTGGTGTGCTCAAGGGTGTAGGGGATGATTGCCACCTCAAAACTGTCACGCTGGGAGTTGCACACGGTGAGGCTTACGCCATTGACCGTGACCGAGCCTTTCTCCACCGTGACATAGCCCTTGCGCGCCATGTCGGGGTCTACGGTGTAGGTAAACTTGAAATAGTGGCTACCGTCGGCGTTGCGCATCTCGCTGCACACTGCCGTCTGGTCTACGTGGCCCTGCACGATGTGTCCGTCAAGACGGCCGTTCATCACCATGCTGCGTTCGAGGTTCACGAGGTCGCCAACCTTCAGCAGTCCGAGGTTGGAGCGGTCGAGGGTTTCCTGGATGGCGGTCACTGTAAACGTGCCGTCGCCGGGGAGGTCGACCACAGTGAGGCACACGCCGTTGTGGGCCACCGACTGGTCAATCTTCAACTCGCCGGCAAAGTCGCACTTCATCGTGATGTGGAGGTTGCCGCCGTCCTTCTTCAATGCCACCACCGTGGCTGCTGTTTCTACAATTCCTGAAAACATATCTGTTGCCTTTCTTTACTTTTTTAGTCAATTCTTTCTGCATCTGCGATGCTTCTTCACAAAATTACTCAAAATTGCCGAAATAGCGAACCCGCAGAAAAATTTCAGTGCAGACATTAGGCTATATCAACGGATTATAATTATTTTTGCATCATCTATAGTAAGTCTATGAAACAACGCTTTGCCGTGATATTAACCATGGTGTTGCTGCTGCTTACAGCAGTGGCGTGCACGAGCGCGTCGCATTCGCAACGCGTCCACACCGTGTGCCCGGAGGCGGCGATGACGTTGTCCGACAACCACTCTGATGCGCCCAAAACCGAAATCGGCACACGCCTGGGCATCGACCTACAGGCTGCCAACATCGGCAACAGCGGCTTCGAAGTCTACACGGCGCAGTCGGAGGTGCAAATCCGCACAAACCAATGGCAATGGCAGCGCATACTGCGCAACATGGGCAAAGAGGCTTTACAGAGCAACAGCCTGTCCACTCTCGTTGCCTTCGCCACATTCCGCCACCACTGCTCGGAGCCGAGCAGCCACAGCGGCTACGTCTATGCCATCCGGCACATAATCATTTAGACTGATTCCATTCTTTTCAGAAGCGGAGGCGTCTGCCGTCGCCGGGATTACTGCATCCCGCCGCACCGCGCCCCCATCCCCTACTAAATTTTTTCAATGCACAATTCCGTGATACTGCACCGTTCTGCAGCGTCACCCCTAACAACAAAAAAGAAATGGAATCAACAAACAATATCCTCTCTTACGACAACTGTAAAGACCTCAAGAAAGTAGTAAACCCGAAGACAGTGACCTGCGGCATATTCATCGTCGTTGCTGGACTGGCAATATCATGTCTGCTCTCCACTGCCGACCCCAAGTCGAACCTCAACATGCTCCGCCTGTTCTGCGGCTGGGCTGTGACTGCCGTC
>CAVAOU010000218.1:0-3792 GCA_963590085.1 Senegalimassilia sp.
GCCCAGGGCAACGCCCTGGGTGAGCGGTAATTAACTATAGCGCGCTGTAAGCGCAACACAAATCGTCATGGATGTGTTGTACTTACAGCGCGCTTTTTTGTTTTTCTGCCGTGTAGATGTCATTGTATTAGGAAATTGTTGTAAATTTGCGCCAATTAAGGTTTAACATAGAAGTAATAGATTCAATGAAGAAAGGAATTGCCCTAATTTTAGGTTTGTTGTTGCCAATGATAGTCTTTGCTACTGCCAAGACTGTGCCCTACACATCGGCGCTCAATGGCGACAGTGACTGGACCGTTGTCGACAACAACAACGACGGCGTCACGTGGGAGGATCATTATACCGATAAGGCCTATTTAGCAACGGCTGAGAAGTCCATTGCCGCCGACGACTGGCTGATTTCGCCGTCAATCCATCTGGAGGCGGGGAAGAAGTATCAATTGTCGTTCCGCTACTATACGGTTTTGCTCGACGCCAAGGAGTGCTTCAAGGTGATGCTCGGTCAGGGCACTTCAGTTGATGCGTTGAGTGCAGGCCGAAAGATTTTCGACACAGGCAGCGACGGCGTGCAGTCGTCCAGCGGCTACACGACGGTAACCCTATACATCGCCGTTGATACCGATGGTGACTATAATCTTGGTTTCTACTGCTACTCCGATGCAGGCCAGCACTGGCTGCAACTCAACAGTTTCTCGTTGAACTATTTCGACGACACCAACATCCCAGCGCAGACGTTACCCTGGTCGTCCGACTTCACCAATAAGGAGAACTTCGATTTCTTCTGGCTCTCCGACCACGGCTTGACCAGTAGTACCGATAAAACATGGGAGTGGGCTGAGGATGCAGAAAACGGCAACCACGCGCAGTTTACGGGCAGTCAAGTGGATACAGATGGGAAAGGTGAGGTGAATGAGTTCCTCATCAGTCCGGAAATTTATTTCGACAAGCCTGGCGTCTACAAACTCAAGGTTAAGTCGAGCAGGGCATATATGGCATACTACATCGGCCAAGGCACATCGTTCAAGGACTTTGTCAATGTTATCGACCACAAGTCGTATGCCGACTATTCTACTGGAGGTGAATACACCTTCACGGTAAGAAAGGCCGGCAACTACCGCATTGCTGCAAATAACTGGACCGTGGGCGGCTATTACGGACCGTTCAGCCATAGCCTCTATTCGATGAGCGTTGAATACGTTTCCGAACTCACAACCAAAACGCCGCCTTACTCCACAGGCTTGTATGCCGACTCGAGTTGGTCTGTTGTCGACGGCAACTACGACGGTGTGACCTGGGCACCTCTCTCACCAGCTAACGACACCCAAAGCAAGACATCCATGTCGTGGAACGAGGAAGTGCGCAATTATCGGCATTACGGCCAAACAGCCGATGAATGGCTCATTTCGCCGGCTATCCAGCTGGAGGCTGGCAAAACATACAAGATGTCGTTCGACCTCCTCTTCGGTGGCTGGTATAAGCAGGCTTTCAAGGCTGTGTGGGGACAATCCGACGACGTTGCCGACTTGAAAGACGGCTCTGTCCTCTTTGATACTGGCGTTGTTAAAACAGAGGCAGACAAAGCAAAATACACCTTTGGCACTTGGTCTACAAATAAATTCATGGTTAGCCCAACCGACGACGGTGACTATTACTTTGGCCTCTATTTGTACAGCCAGGACAACGAAAAAGTGGCTTATGTCAAAAATTTCAGCATAGAGGAATATATTGAAATCCCGAATCCTCCGACAGACCTTTTCGGCACGGTCAACAGCGAGCGCAATGTGGTGCTCTCGTGGACATTGCCTACAACCAATGCCGCTGGCGCCGACCTGTACGGCTCCTTGACAGGCATTGAGGTCTATCGCGACGATGTGCTTGTAACCACACTTGCCGGCACGGCAACGTCGTGGGTCGACAGTTCATCTACAGGACTCGTTGCCGACTCCGACCACGTCTACAAACTGAAGGCTGTCATGGCGTCGGGAACGAGCGAGTTCTCGAGTTCGATTACGGTGACGGTAAGCAAAGCGCTGCTGGCGTTGCCTTATGCTTCCAACTTCACGACTAAGGAGAAGTTTGACGCCCAGTGGGTGGCACAGTGCCTTGAGGGTACCACGGAATGCACCTCGGGCTGGAAATACGACGCCGACGAGAAGTGCGCCAAACTCAATGTGCTTGCCAACACGAAAGCCGGAGAGGCATTGCGGCTCTATGAGGTGAGATTCCCTGCTCAGGGCAAATACCGCATGAAGGTCGTGGTAAAGAATGCCAATGGCAACTACGCAACGATGCGCTATGTGCTCTATGGTGTGCAGGACGGTTACTCATATCATGATGCTTACGCCATTCTCAAGGAAACGGCAATCACGTCGGAGAAGGCGGAATATAACTATGACTTCGAAGTGCCTGCGGGTAACTATTACGTGTATGTGATCTACGATGAGGACAACTCCGAATCCGACTTGTCCGACACCTTCAGCCTCTACTCTGTGCGCATCGGCGACATCCCGCCGAAGCCGGCTACGGGCTTGGCATTGACGGTGACTGGCCCGCAGATCAACCTCACGTGGACCAACCCGACAGAGGATGTGCTCGGCAACGAATTGGAATCATTGCAGGCCGTTGATGTTTGGCGCGACGGTGTGGTTCTGGCAACCCTCACCGATACCACTCCGGGCGAGACTGTTACTTGGGCGGATGAAGAGCCTAACAAGGGTGCGAACACGTATTGGGTGATTCCTTACAACAAGTATGGTGCCAGCGACGATGACCCTACAAAGGTGATTACCAATTTCGACAACATAAAGACCGTGCCCTACACAGCCGACTTCACCAACTGGATGAACCTTTCCGACGGCACAACCGCCTGGACAACGTTCTCCGACGGCACAAATGAAGGCTACGGCGTGACATGCTACACCAATACGTCGAAAGGCGCGGACGCTACGGTCAAGAGCGAGCGTATCCTCTTTGAGCCGAAGCACGTCTACGTCATTGGCTTCGACGCCGAACTGACTGACGTGAACATGCCTTACGACCTCGATATAACTGCCGGACCTAAGGCAAGCGACCAAAATGTGTTGCGGTCGGTGCGCATTAAGAATATCGACAGCGGCACCGCCCATTATCAATTCACGGCACGCGCGGTTGAGGATAAGGAAGAAGGCGAGGAAGACGGCTACGACACAATGATTGAAGACGGCTTGCAGGTAATCACCCTGATGGCAAGCGCCCAGGGTCGGTTGAGCATCTCCAACTTCACCATCGTTGAGGACGAGACCTCGTCGGTCGACGACCTTAGCCAAAACGCAACTTACCGCATCGACGGCGACCGACTGACGCTTAGCGCTGTGGCATCGCGCATCGCTATTGTCGACCTCAGCGGCAAGACTGTGGCATCGGCAAGCAATGCCGACCACCTCTACCTCGGCTCGCTGAGCAGCGGCGTCTACATCTTCAACGCCACCATTGGCGGCCAGCGCCTCATCGGCAAGTTCGTCAAATAATAAGGGAATACATATCTAAAAGGCATCCACTCACTTTGGCGAGTGGATGTTTTTTTTAAAGTCAAACTTGAACCAGTGCTTATGCTGTAAACTGTTGTCGGCGAGGGGAGAGCGTCCCGTGGGGACGCCGTATTGCTAACCCCAGGCTTCAGCCTGGGGACGGTTGACAATCAGCAACTTGCGCCCCGTAGGTGGCGCTACAGGGGCGAGGACGCTTTCCCCGATGCTGCGATGTACTTACTGTACCCTCTTATCTTGTAACAAATTGTTAAACAATGTCGCGGTT
>CAVAOU010000219.1:0-3786 GCA_963590085.1 Senegalimassilia sp.
CCGCAGCACTTCTCTTCGTCGAGCAGATGCACACCGTAGCCGAGAGCATTCGCCACTGCAACAAAGTCCTTACCCAGTTGAGGATAGTTATAGTTGATGTAGCAGCCATGGAAGAAACTGATGTGCTTCTTGTAGGCATCCTGACTCGCCTCCGCATTGCGGTGGAACCAGGTTTCAAACTTCTGTCCGGAATACTTCGGGAACGTGCGGTGACCGTCGATTTTGAGCACACCGTCCATAATCATCTTCGTAGGTTTCAGACCCAGAGCGAAGTTGGTCAAAGGTGCAACCATCGTGGCCACCGAACCCAAAAGGTCGGTGTTGGCGAGCAACCAGTCGCGGAATTTCGGACGGCGCTTGCTGTACTTGATGCGAGCCGACTGGATGATGTCGCCAATCTTCACATTCGACGGACAAGCCACCTCGCAGCGCTTGCAGTTGAGGCAATACTTGAGCGACTCGTCGAAAAATTCGCCTCTCTTGAGGCGGAGACGCTCGCCGTCGGGTCCTGCCTGCTTCGGTCCCGGATAGTTAGGGTTGACCGGCACGACAGGGCAATATACGGTGCAGACAGTGCATTTGAGACATTGCTCAAAGTTGTTTGCGGAAATATTTTTATCTTGTAAGTTATTCATCTTTTCCATACGATTATTTCAGATTGTCGGCAACAAACAAGGCTGAGAGAAGAGCCACACCCGCCCCACTGCCTTCGTAGAGGGCATTGTATCCGCTAAGCACTGAACCGGCAGCGTAGAGGTTGGCAACAGTCTCGCCATCTTTTTTCACTCTAAAATGATCGTCGGTAGCCACACCGAAGGTCTGATAGTTCTGCTTGTTGAAGAACTGCTGGTCGCACCAGTTTGCGCGGTTCTTGTCGTAGTCAACGTCGAGTCCGAACACCGGCTCAACAACTTCGGCAGAATGAGCCACCAGGCCGTTGCTGAAGAAACTGCCTGTGGTAAGGATATAATTGTCGGCAACGAGGCCGTTTTCTGCATGGTTTACAGTGTAGACAGCCTTGACCTTCAAGCCCTCAAAATCGCCGCGCACAACGCTGTCGCCAAGCATGTAGACGCCGCCGAGGCGCTCAAACTCACGGCGCAGTTGCTGCTGCGTGCGGATTCCTGACACGGAAGGTGGCATTGTCGGCACCAGAACTGCAGAAGGCACCTCTTCCCTCAGCGCTTTCACAAGTTTCAGAGAAGACAGTCCGACTACGGCCGGCAACACCACCGCATCAACCCCAATAGAGTAATTTTTAAGTATGGTCAATAACTGATTATGTACGTTTTCTTTGTCGAGCACGCGAGCAATGTTGGTTGCGCGCATCTCGGTAGGACTCTTGCGCAGGCGAGCCACCTCATCAATGTTGATGAGTTCCTGCTTGCACTGAGCGCCCGCACCCTCCAAGGCGTCGGTCACAAATTTCATATTGAAATCGAGGAAGCCAGCGATGTTGGCAACCACCACCTTCTTGCCTTTAAAGGCGTCAACGCTGTCGAAGCGCTTGAAGTCGGCCAGCGAGAGCCATGCCCGCTTCATCGTGCCCATCGGAGTGAGGTGATAGGCATTTTTCGTTGCCTCGCCTTCCACGTCCACACCACTGTCGGCGAGCAGTTGCTTCGCCTCATCGGCATATTTCTGGAAATCTGCGCCGAGTTTTCTGTAAGGGTGAGCGGCATCGAGTCCAGCCACCGCCTCGACAGGATTTTCCACTGCCGTGCCGTCGGGCAGACGGTTGAGCAGTTCAAACGAGCCGGAAAAGAAATGCAATGCGCTTTGTCCGGCGGAAACGATGGCGCACTTGACGCCTTTTTTCTGCAAGCGGATGCCACAAGCCAGTCCGCTGAGCCCGCCGCCTATGATTACTGTATCGAATTTCATTTTTCTACCTCCTCGTTAAGTTTCATATCGCAAACTCCGCCATAGAGCCATTGCGTGAATTCGCTTTCTCTCAACGCATCGCCCCAAGCCACTGGATAGACGCCTTTCCAACGCTCGTTGAGGAACGTTGCAAGGTCGTTCTTAGCCTTCTTTGCGCAGTTGTGCGCCTCGCCGAGAAGTCCGGCTGCGCGGCACGCACAAAGTTCGCCTTGGCAGGTGCCCATACCCACACGGGTGCGGCGGCGAAGGTCGATCATATTGGTCACGTGCAGTTCGTTGAGAGCGTAGTTTACCTCACCTACCGACACGTCCTCACACTCACAGACGAGCGAGTTGTCGTAAGGATTGGCAGACGGAATCTTAGAGGCGAGTTCGCCATGGCGGTGATATGCAGATTTCTGAGCAACGCTCATGTCGAAAGTCTTGCTCTCCGACTTGACTGATGGACGCGAGCCCGGCAACGGAAGTTCGCGGGTTAAGCACTTCTTGTCCACTCCGAGTTTCTTGCACGCCAAGTCGGCCGCCCATTCCGCCATCAAGCGGTAGGTCATCAACTTGCCACCTGTGATTGTAGCGAAGCCCGGAACGCCGTCGCGCTTCTCGTGGTCGAGAAGCACGATGCCGCGACTGATGTTGCGGCCCGACGGGTCGTCGTCGCTTGCCACCAGCGGACGTACACCAGCATAGGCGCGGAGGATGCGTGTAGAAGCCAACGCCGGAGCGAGTTTCTCGCCTTCGGTGAGAAGCACATCCACCTCGTCGGCCGTGACGCGCATATCGTCGACCTCGTCAAAGCCCACACGGCTCGACGTTGTACCGATAAGGCAGATTGTGTCGCCCGGCACAAGGATGTCGGCATTGGCAGGCTTGCGGCAGCGGTTGAGCACGATATTGTTGACACGGTGTCCGAAAATCAGCAACGAGCCCTTAGCCGGGAACATGCCCACCCGCACCCCTGCCAAAGCAGCGATGTTGTGGCCCCAGATGCCGGCAGCGTTGATGGTCAGCGGAGCGTAGTAGTTTTTCTTTTCCTTCGTCTTATGGTCGAAAACCTCAACGCCAATCACACGGTTCTGCTCTTTGATAACCGACAGCACCTCATGATAGACGAGAATGTGAGCGCCATGGGCCTTTGCATCGATGATGTTGGCAAGCGTAAGGCGGAACGGGTCGACTGAACCATCGGGCACCTTGACAGCGCCGACAATCGACGGATTGACCGAAGGCTCCATGCGCTTTGCCAATTCAGGGTCGATGATTTCCGCGTTGATTCCAGCCTCCTTGCACGATTCTACGAAAGTGGCCTGATAAGCCAAATCGTCCTCAGGCAACGTGATAAACAAGCCATCGTTTTCCTCAACGCAATGGCTTGCAATCTTACGCAAAATCATATTTTCCTTGATGCATTCCGAAGCCGACTCCTTGTCGGTCACCGCATAGCGCGCACCGCTGTGCAGCAAACCGTGGTTGCGGCCGGTCGCTCCTGTCGCCAGGTCGAAGCGCTCCAAGAGCAAAACGCGCAGACCGCGCAACGAGCAGTCTCTCGCTGTGCCGGCACCGGTGGCTCCACCTCCTATGACAATGACGTCATATTCGTTTTCTTTATTTACCATGTCTATATAACTAACGAAGTATCAAAATTAAAACTCAATGGTTCGGTTATAAAACCTTTTATGTTTCATTTCGGAGCAAATTTAGATACATTTTTTTATATGCGAAACTTTTTGCGAAATTTTTTTGCGCCATTTCGTGAAAAAATTTCGTTTTGAAAGTGTGAATTTTCGTTTTTATGTTTTACAACATATTTTTCGGCAATAATTGCCAGAAATTAGAAGAAATAGATACAATCTGATCATACTAAATAATAAATTACGACAGAATGGATTTCACAGTGAAACAGAC
>CAVAOU010000220.1:0-3763 GCA_963590085.1 Senegalimassilia sp.
AGGTTGACCAACTTGCATCAAAGTCGCAATTTCATGATGATGGTGGTAGAAATTCTGAAGTGTATAAAGACTATCACCTTGAGAGCGGATTCAATAGTTTCTTACTGAATAAAGAGGGTAAGATTGTTGCTATTAATCCAACAAATCAGCAATTGACTGAAATTTTTTGTCAATAACAACCAAAGCCGGGACATTTGCAATAGCGACAAAATGTTCCGGTTTTCTTTAACCGATAGTTTGGCATTTTTTTTGCTAATACGCTAATAAAAACTGATAGCAAATGATTGATTTCACAGACAGCAAGCTGGTAGACGAGGAAACAAGTCCTCAGATATGTTCAATATTCACCGACATAAAGACCAGCGATGATGCTGCACAAGATATAGACAGACAGGAATTTACATCCGACGTGCCGATTTTGGCGCTTCGGAATATGGTGTTGTTCCCCGACGTTGCAATACCTATTGCCGTAGGCCGGCAGAAGTCGCTCAAACTTATCGATTATGTCCAAAAGGAGAAAATGCCTATCGGTGTAATCTGCCAAAAAGACCCGGATGTCGACGATCCGGCCGAGAATGACCTGTACTCTATTGGTGTAGTGGCAGAAATTATCAAGGTGTTGGAATTTCCTGACAATACGACAAACGTAATCCTTCAGGGCAAATATCCGTTCCAATTGGAGCACGTAACCACCTTGTCGCCGTACCTGAAGGCGCAGATAACGCCCATCGACGAGGTCCACCCCGACGAAAACGACCAGGAGTTCCGCGTCCTCGTGTCGAGTCTGCGCGACACAACGCTGAAGATGCTCGACAAACTCGGCAACAAGATGCAGGAATTGACTTTCGCTGTCAAGAACATCGACAACCCTGTACATCTTGTCAATTTCCTTTGCGCAAACTCTCCGCTGGAGCCAAACGTGAAACAGAAATTGCTTTCAAACCCGTCGATCAAGCAACGCGCCTACTCGCTGTTTATGTACCTGAACAGAGAGGCTCAGTTGGTTGATATCCGTGCCGATATCGAATCGAAGACGCAAAAAGACATTTCCGAGCAACAGCGCACCCACTTCCTCCAGCAGCAAATCCGCACAATTCAGGATGAATTGGGCGACACTGAAGAGCAGGAAATCAACGATTTATACAAGCGCGCAGAGAAAAAGAAATGGTCGGACGAAGTGCTTGCCACTTTTGAAAAAGAGATGAAGAAGTTGGAGCGCCTCCAGCCTCAGTCTCCAGATTTCTCCGTGCAGTACAACTATATCGAAACTCTTCTGGATTTGCCTTGGGGCGAATATTCGGAGGACAATTTCGACCTCGACAATGCCGAGAAGCAACTCAACAAAGACCACTTCGGACTTGACAACGTGAAGGACCGCATCCTCGAACATTTGGCAGTGCTGAAACTGAGAGGCGACATGAAAGCGCCTATCCTGTGTCTCTATGGCCCTCCGGGCGTGGGAAAGACATCGCTTGGCAAGTCGATTGCCGACGCGCTGCACCGCAAATATGTCAGAATGTCATTAGGCGGTCTGCACGATGAGGCAGAAATCCGCGGACACCGCAAGACCTATATCGGCGCAATGCCTGGTCGAGTAATTCAAGGACTCATCAAGAGCGGCACATCGAACCCAGTATTTGTGCTCGATGAAATCGACAAACTCGGACAGGACTTCAAGGGCGACCCGTCATCGGCGTTGCTTGAGGTGCTCGACCCAGAGCAGAACAGCCATTTCCACGACAACTACGTGGACATCGACTACGATTTGTCGCACGTGATGTTTATCGCTACTGCCAACACGCTGTCGACACTGTCACAACCGCTGCTCGACCGCATGGAGTTGATCGACGTTACCGGCTACATCCTTGAGGAGAAAGTCGAGATTGCGAAGAAATTCCTCGTGCCCAAACAGTTGGAAGAACACGGATTCGACAAAAAGGACATTACGTTCCCTAAAAAGACACTCGTGAAGATTGTCGATTCGTATACCCGCGAATCGGGCGTGCGCCAACTGGAAAAGAAGATTGCCAAAGTGCTCCGCCGCATCGCGCGACTCAAGGCAAGCGGCAAAGAGTTTACGAAAACCATTTCGCCAGAGATGCTGAAAGAATACCTCGGCCCAGTTGAGTACACATCCGACAAATATGAAGGCAACGACCAAATCGGTGTGGTCACTGGATTGGCATGGACTGCTGTAGGCGGTGAAATCCTCTTCATCGAATCGTCGCTTTCGAAGAGCAAGGGCGAGAAACTCACACTTACGGGAAATCTCGGCGACGTGATGAAGGAGTCGGCAGTGATTGCACTCCAGTATCTGAAGGCCAACAACAAGAAACTCGGCATCGCCGACGAGGCTTTCGACAACTGCAATGTGCATATCCACGTTCCTGAAGGAGCCATTCCAAAGGACGGGCCATCGGCTGGCGTAACAATGGCGACATCGCTCGCATCTACGTTCACCCGCCGCAAGGTGAAGGATCACATTGCCATGACTGGTGAAATCACCCTCCGCGGCAAAGTGCTGCCCGTTGGCGGAATCAAAGAGAAGATTTTGGCTGCCAAGAGAGCCGGCATCACCGATATCATCCTGTCGAAAGAAAACAAGAAGGACATTGAGGAAATCAAGCCTATTTATCTTAAAGGTGTAACGTTCCACTATGTTTCATCAATCAAGGAAGTGCTCGACTTGGCGCTGACCGACGAAGTGGTGCCCGACGACATCTAAACGGCAAAAATCAACGATAAAAGAATCGCCGGCTGGACAGATTGTTCAACCGGCGATTTCTTTATCGTCAACAAAATTATTTTTCAGCCTCTTCGTTATGCTCTTGCAATATCTCCAAAGCCATATCATAGATTTGAGTGTCGTCCAAAACTACAATTCCTCCGTCAGGTCCCGGCTCGATATGGAGTCCGCAGTTCTTTCCGAAGGAATAGTTGGTGCCACCAAAATAATTTCTTACAGTTTGTACGTTGACATTCAGACGGTCTGCAATCTTGTGCATAGAACCGTCAGGCAAGCAATCTTTGATTCTTCTCAGCTCGTTAAATGAAATAGTCTTCGTCATGATACTATAATTTTAATTGTTAGAAATTCTGTTGTTTAATTCGATGTCATAAATTTAGACACTTATTATTTATTTACCAAATATTCCACCGATTATTTTCATATGCTTTACAACATATTTTCTGCAACGTCTTTTATATCAGGCACATTCAGCCTTGATGGGCTTTGCGCAGCAAGTCGTTGACAGTCTTAACCGGGTTGAACGTTTCGACAGGAACCTCCACAAAGATTGTGTTCCAGTCGCTCATTGCTCCATTCCAGAGGCCTGGCAATTCGAGAGCCTTGATTTCATGTCCGGACTTCGACTTTTCAGAAATGAATCCTGTCTTCGGGTCTACATATTTAGTAAGGTCAAACCTGTTTCCATTCACATCCTTGATGAAGCAAACCAAATCAACTGGGTTGAAGTGGGTCGCTGCGGTCATCAGTTCAACCGAGCGCTTGTCGTTGGAATCGATTTGTGAACTTTCCAATATCTGAGGCGCAGTAGTTCCGTCCTGGCTATAGGCAATATATGGGCCACCGCCAGGCTCACCGTCGTTTTTGACCACGCCGCACACACGGATAGGCCGATTGAGTTTCTTTTTCAAATAGACTACCAATTCGGAGTCCTCCAGATGTTTGGTATCCTCGTTTCTCACACAGAGTTGGCGCTGAACAAACCGCACGATTTCCAGCACCTGCTCCATAGTATAG
>CAVAOU010000221.1:0-3745 GCA_963590085.1 Senegalimassilia sp.
ACGTGTAGTCGCTGCCGAGTATCATCTGGATGCTCCGCTGCGATTTGATGTTGCTGTTAAGCGTCTGGTATGAGTTGCCGTCTTCGTCGGTCTGCGTGATGCGGAACTCCTTGTAGAACGGCGACTGGTAGTACAGGCCGCCTGCCAATCGGAGTGCCACGCGGCTGTTGTGCTCAGGGATGAAGCCGATGCTTACGCGCGGGCTTACGAGGAATTCGCGGTTGAAGTCCCAATAGGAGAAGCGGATGCCGCCGTTGATTGAAAACAGGCCGATGCCGGTTTGCAACTTGTAGGTGTCGTGGGCGTAGAACGACACTTTGTTTGTCGACAGGTCGTTGCTTGAGCGGAGGTTGTAGATCATCCGTACGCGTTCGTCCTGATGGGGGAGTGTGTAGCCTGCCGAGTCGCGCAACTCCCATTCGCTGGAGCGGTCGTAGACCGATTGGTGGCGGAATTCCAACCCGTAACTGAGGTTGTGGTGGCTCAAACCGGTGTGGCCTTTCAGCGCGAAGTTGAACACGCTGGCTTTCAGCCTGTCGCGGGCATGCTCGAGGTATTTGCCCACACCCACTTCGCCGCCGATGGAGTTGTCGCCGTCGTTGGTGCCGGCGTCATCGAGCCAGTACTCGCCCGAGATGTCGTACGACACGAGTTCGTTGGTGAGGAAGCCTGATGCCAGAAGGGTGAATTCGTGGGCTTTGCTTGGCTTGAAATTCAACTCCAGCGCGCCAAAATAGGTCTCGAATTTGTCGTGCTCCTCGCCGTCGAAGTATACGGTGAACTCTTTCACGTTCTCTGAGATTCCGAACGAGGTGGAGCGGGTTGTTGGCTTGAACTTGTAGTCGTTCGACGCGATGTTGCCCAAAATGGCGATACTCCAGCGGTCGTTGAACTTGTATCGGAGGTTGGTCTGATAGTCGATAAACGTTGGGTCATATTCTCCCTTGGAGTCCATCGAACTGAGCAGCGAGGCGTTGCGCTTGAAGCGGAAGCCGTGGAGTTGGGAAAACTTGCCAGTGTTGTGTCCCACGGAGGCTTCGGCACCCATAAGACTCCCCGAAAGGTAGCCCTCGAAGGCTTCGGGTTGGCGGTATGTGATGTCGAGCACCGATGACATCTTGTCGCCGTATTCGGCTGAGAATCCGCCCGTTGAGAACTGGATGTTGCCAACGAGGTTAGGGTTGATGATGCTCAGACCCTCTTGCTGGCCAGAGGAGATGAGCAGCGGACGGTACACTTCGATGCCGTTGATATAGACACTATTTTCATCGTAGGAGCCGCCGCGCACGGAGTACTGCGAACTCATCTCGTTTTTCGACGACACGCCGGCAACGGTCGACAGCAGGGCTTCCACTCCATTGCCCGACACCGAGGTGGTTTGTTGTAGCGAGTGTGGGTCGAGATTCTGCATGCCGTTGGTTTGCTTGCGGTATTCGGTCACGGTGACGCCTTGCAGTTCGGTGGTGGCGTCGCTCAGTTTCACGGTGAGGCTGACATGGCCTTCGGGTTTAATCAGTTTCTGGTGGCGCTCCTTGTAGCCGAGGCATGAGAAAATAACCTCGATGGTGTCCTGGCTGGCAACGCTCAGCGAGTAACTGCCGTCGAGCCCAGAGGTGGTGCCTATGGCTGTCTTGGCAATACGCACTGTAGCAAATTCGATTGGCTTGCTGTCGTTGTCGAGCACCTTGCCTGATATCTTGACCTGCGACAATGCCGTTGCGGGCAGCGTCAGCAGGATTATTGTCTTATATATTGCTTTGAGTAAGCGCATTTTCTTCGTGTACATATAATAAGTAACGTAAGAATGCGGGTTTAATTATATCGTGCGCCAAAAAAAGCAGCGTCTGCCGCAAAACGCAACAGACGCCTAAATTCTATAATGACCTAATAAATTAGCAGTTCTTGCCTGTGATTTCAGAAACCACCTTCTTGATTTCGTCGGCAATGGCATTTGCCTGCTTCATCGTGTTGGCTTCCGAATAGATTCTGATAATCGGTTCGGTGTTGCTCTTGCGCAGGTGCACCCAATAGTCGGCAAAGTCAATCTTCACGCCGTCGATGGTCGTTACCTTCTCGTTTGCGTATTTCTTCTTGACTGCCTCAAGGATGGCATCGACGTTGATGTCTGGCGTGAGTTGAATCTTGTTCTTGGCAATGCAGTATTGTGGGTATTCTTTCTTCAGTTCCGACACCTTCTTGCCTTTGTGTGCCAAAAGCGAAAGGAAGAGAGCCACGCCAACGAGGGCATCGCGGCCGTAGTGGCTTGCTGGATAGATTACTCCGCCATTGCCTTCGCCGCCAACCACAGCACCAGTCTTCTTCATCTGTGTAACCACATTGACTTCACCAACGGCGGCTGCGCTGTAGGTGCATCCGTGGCGTTCGGTCACGTCGCGGAGTGCGCGCGACGACGAGAGGTTGGAAACCGTAGCGCCCGGTGTCTTCGACAGGATGTAGTCGGCTACGGCAACGAGAGTATATTCTTCAACAAACATTTCTCCGTTTTCCATCACGATGGCCAAGCGGTCTACGTCGGGGTCGACAACAAAACCTACGTCGGCGCATCCGGTCTTCAACAGGTCGGAAATCTGAGTGAGGTTCTCTGGGATTGGCTCTGGCGTGTGGGCAAAGTTGCCTGTCGGGGTGCAGTTGAGTTCAATCACGTTCTTCACGCCCAGTCTGCGCAGCAGTTGCGGGATTACGATGCCGCCCACGGAGTTCACTGCATCAACGGCAACGGTGAAGTTGGCCTTCTTGATGGCTTCAGTGTCTACAAGGTCGAGGTCGAGCACGCTGTCGATGTGCTTGCGCGTGTATGTGTCGTTGCTGAATTTGTGACCGAGGTCGTCGACTTCAGCAAATGTAAATGACTCTGCTTCTGCAATGGCGAGAACTTCCTTGCCTTCTGCGTCGCTGAGAAATTCGCCGTTCTCGTTGAGCAGTTTGAGGGCGTTCCATTGCTTCGGGTTGTGTGATGCTGTCAGGATGATGCCACCGCACGCTTTTTCCCAGACCACTGCCAACTCGGTTGTCGGAGTGGTGGCAAGACCGATGTTTACTACATCGAATCCCATGCCGTTCAATGTGCCGACAACGATGTCTTTCACCATCTCTCCGGAAAGACGGGCATCTCGTCCCACGACAATCGTATTTGATGTCTTTGTGGTCGATTTGCGTATGAATGTGGCATAGGCGGCTGTGAATTTCACAATGTCAAGTGGGCTTAAGCCGTCACCTGCAGGTCCTCCGATAGTGCCGCGGATGCCTGAAATTGATTTGATTAGTGACATAATAAATAATGGTTTGTTGTATAGGTTCGTTTTTTTAGTTTTTGCTTCTGAAATACCTGATGTTGTAGAGGTAAGGCACTACATCTGCTATCTCCGACGACGGGCCTTTGCGGCTTCTAACCAGCAGGTTCACTTCGCAGTCGATGCCGAGGTAGGTCAGCGGCATAACCACGCCGTAGCCGTAGGTTGTGTAACTGTAGTTGGCCTCTTCGCTGGAGTAGGTGAACGAGGTGCTTTCATACGAAAGGTCGCCGAAGTTGCCCGACGGCTCGTCGTCGTAGCCAGCGCTCCAACGGTTGATGCTTATGCGGCCAAAGCGGAAATAGATTTTCTCGCCTTCCTTGGCGCTGTTGTTCTTGCGGTCGCCGGTCTTGATTACCTGCATATAGACGTTGCCTGAATCGTCAATCTGATAGTATGGCGCATCGCTGCCTGTCTGGAATACGGTGTCGGCA
>CAVAOU010000222.1:0-3723 GCA_963590085.1 Senegalimassilia sp.
TCGCAGGACTGCTACCTCTACTGCTCGCAGGATTTCCTCGACAAGTACAACGAGGGCTACCTGCTCACCCACGGCGGCATCCCATACAACACGCAGTACGGGCAGCAGTCGGTCGAGGGCTCCGGCGGCAAACTCGTCTTCGCTCCGCTCTACAACAAAGCCTCGTCGAAGTATATCCACGTGTCGCCGAAGAGCAACATGCTCGTGGGCTTCGACCAGATGGGCGACATGGAGAACGTGATGGTCAAGGAGTACGAGCCGTTCCTGCTCACCTATATCGCCACCATCTTCTTCGGCGTGCAGTTCGAGAGCATCGACAAGCGCCGCCTGATGGTTGTGGAGATGGCAGACTAAACTACAGGATAACCACTAAAATCACAGAACTATGGCAACAAAATGCACATCCATACAGAAGTCGCTCGCGTGGTGCCAGGGCACCCCCGAGCTGCCAGGCGTGAAGCGCCGCATCTATTACCTCGCCAAGAGCGCCATCGTGGCGTTCCCGTCGTTGCCGCGCGACGACAACGGCCGCCCCACGTCGGCGGTGCTCTCGGGCTCGTTCACTCTTGCCGCCGACCAGAAATGGAAGTATATCGACATCCTCCCCGACAAGTCGCAGCTCACCTCGGAGGCGCAGGGTGAACTCCCGAGCCAGACCCAGCTCAACAAGTTGACCGCCGTTCACCCGGGTGTGGGCGCTGAAGCCTCGGCGGCGGCCGCCTACATCAACAACTCCGACAACGTGTTCATAGTGGAGGACATGAAGGGCAACCACCGCGTACTCGGCAACGACAAGTGGTCAACGAAGTCGACCGTAGCCCAAGACCTCGGGCAGGGCGCTTCGGGCACTACCTCGACCACCGTCAACGTAGAAGCCACCGATGAAGTGCCGGCACCTTTCTATGTGGGCACCATCGAGACCGAGGACGGCGACATTGACTGCTCGACGACAAGCGCATAGCCAATATAAGCAATGACCTACAGAACCGCCAACGAGGGTGCGATAGACCTGGACGAGATGCTTGACGGCATCGGCGTGCCTTCTCTTGATGTGCCCGACCTTGGCGGCTCTTTTGCTTGCGCCCAACCCGCCAAAGACCTTTTCGGCGAACGTCAGCGCAAGGCGTGGAAGACTGTCGATGTGGCGGAGGCGAGGTGTGACTTTGCGCCGAACCGCATGCGCATCACCAACCGCGGCGGCGTCTACTTCATCACGCTGTGGAAGAAGTCGGTCTACGGGCGCACGCTCACCGACATCAAGGCGGACGATGAGATGGTCGGATTCTTCGCCGACAACATCGCGCCGCTGATCCGGTCGGTGCTCGGCCGCCACCTGTCGCCCGACGACTACGCCGTGGTGACCACACCGAAGCGCCGCCATAAGGAGCGGAACTTCGCCACGATGATCGCCGAAAGGATTGCGGCAAGCATCGGGCTGCCGTTCTTCGAGGACTGCGCTGAAGCGCCGTCGAAGCACCGCGTGGGAACGGTGTTCACTGCACGCAACATCCCTCCGCAGCGCAACGTCATCGTCTTCGACGATTTCGTCACCACAGGGCAGACGCTCGTCTCGATGCAGAACCTTCTCGTTTCACTCGGCAAGAACTGCACGTTCTTCGCCGGAATAAACAACAAACTATGATGGACAACAAATTCACGGAACTAATCAGGCAGTGGCTCGAAACGCCCGCCGGCCAACGTGACTATGCCGTTGGCGCGCTCTATCTGCTCAAACTCTCGGGCAACCAGATTCTCTACCGCAACATCGTGGCGGCACCGGCGCAAAAGGCTGAGTTTATCGACTACCAACTGCAGAAGTACTACAACTTCCGCGTGCAGTCGCTCACCCATGCGCAGGTGGAGGAGATGCAGGCGCAGGTCGACCGCATTGCCGAGGCGAACAGCCTCATCGACGGTTCGACTAACGATAGCCAATCCACCACAGCCGTACAGCCTCGGGGCAAGCGCGCCGACCACGACTCGCTGCCCGACGAGGTGAAGGCTAAGTATGTGGAGAACCTGTCGCTACTTCAGCGGATGCGCGAACTCCACCTGCGGCTGCGCTCGCTCTCGCTCGAGGATGCGGTCTGCCCTGACTCGGAGCGCTACCCGTTCCTCAAGGAACTCATCGCCCTCGACAAGAAGATGCACAAGAACTGGGATGAATATGACCACTTCGTAATAGGTACGAGCGAGGAGGAACGAGGTACGAGTAAGTCCTCCCAAACTACCGCCTAAAAAAACTCGTTCCTCTTAACTCTTAACTCGTCCCTAAGAAAATGAAACGCTCCGCTTCGCTGTCCGACATTCTGCGGCCGCTTGCCGAGGTGCCCAATCAAGCGTATCTCTCCAACGCCGTGCAGGTGGCCGACGTGCTCGACTGGATTCTCTCGCAGGTGGGCACGGCGGAGATATGGCAAACGTCGTTTTCCATCTCCGAGGAGTTTCTGCGGCGGCTCTTCTTCATCTGCAAGGACCGCAGCGTGAGCCGCATCAACCTCGTGCTCGACCTGAAGGCCACGAACAAGACCATCAAACTGTGGGCGTTCATCACGCAGGTGGTGGAGCGCACCTTCCTCGCCGACAACCACAGCAAGATTCTGCTGGTGCGGTCGGAGAGGGGCGACACGGTTTCGGTAGTAACCTCCCAAAACCTTACCCGAGGCAACCGCGCGGAGTCGGCGTTCGTGAGCACCGACCCCGCCATCTTCGCCTCGCTCTATGCACAAGTCAACGATTTGATAACCAACCATTCCGTACCTCTCAATGACATACTCCGACAAAGACTTGCAGCAGATTGAGAAACTCGCTGCGATTTTCATGACCATCTCCGACATGGCGGCGATTCTCGACATCCCCGCCGATGTACTGCGCACGGACATCGCCGACCGCACGAGCGCCGTAAGCAAGGCTTACAACCGCGGCAAGGCTGGCTCGAAGGTGAAACTGCACTCGGGCACGATGATGCTCGCACAGGTGGGCTCGCCGCTCGCCATGGAAACGGCTTCGCGCAATCTGCTCGATATGGAGGATGACGAATGAGCACGCCGTCGGCTATCGAGGTTTGCCGCACTGATCTCTTCACGAAGGAGAACGATTTGCGGCAGCGCTATCCGCAAACGCTTGTGGACAAGGTAATCCGTGTGCGGGAGATGTACAACTGGTTCATCTCTAATCCCGACGGCACCGACCGCGAGTTTGTCGCCGAACTCCTGCAACGGCACGAGGTGTCGAAGGTTACGGCATACTCCGACCTCGCTGTGGTGAAATCGCTTCTGCCGATGCTCGCCTCGGCAAGCCGCGACTTCCACCGCTGGCGCTTCAACGAGATGATTATCAACGCCTACAAGATGGCGCAGAAGCGCAAGGACACGAAGACGATGGAGCGGGCGGCGGCATCGTATGCGAAGTACAACCGCGTGGACCTGGAGGACGAGCAGCAGATGCCTTACGAGATGATTGTGGTGCAGCCGTTCACCGCCACGTCCGACCCGTCGGTGCTCGGCATCAAGCCGATACCGAACATCCAGGAGAAGATTTCCGCAATGATTCAGAAGTACCGCGCCGAAACCCTCGACATCGAGGACGTCGAGTTTGAAGAAGCCGACCTTGAGTTCGATAATCTTTTTCCGTTGAACACCAACAATGCCGCCGATGAACAATAAGCAGGTTTATTTTAATAATCCACAAAGGCTCACGCAACTCATTGCCGCCAACACTACG
>CAVAOU010000223.1:0-3700 GCA_963590085.1 Senegalimassilia sp.
GATACAATGAGGCCGAACTTGAGGATGCATTGGTTTCCAACATTACACGCTTCCTTCTGGAACTCGGACACGGCTTCGCATACGTAGGGAGGCAAATGGAACTACGCATGCCTGGTGGACAATCGTTTTTCCCTGATATGGTATTCTACCACATTCCGCTAAAATGCTATGTGGTAGTGGAATTGAAGGTTGTTGACTTTATTCCGGAATTTGCAGGCAAGCTCAATTTCTATGTCTCGGCTGCCGACCACCTACTGCGGGGGAAAGACGACAATCCCAGCATCGGACTATTGATTTGTAAGGCAAAAGACAACACTGTCGTAGAATGGTCATTGCAAGACATCAACAAACCAATAGGCGTATCTTCTTACCAACTGCAAGAAGTTGTAAAACGCACATTTCAGGAAATTGAGCGCACTAATGAGAATACAGCTAATTTTTAACTAATAACTAAACAATCAAACAAAATGAACAAACTGTTAACAACAATTCTCTCAGTTCTGATGCTTGCCACATTGGCAAGTTGTGGCAAAGACAACAACGGCAACAACGACACGCCGGATAAAGAGCCAACCTACAAGATGCTCTACCGCGCGATACTCCCGAAGAGCGTATTCGACTTCGGCACCCCGTCGCTCACCGTCTACAACCCAACGACGAAGCAGACCTCTACCGTCAACCTGACTCTGGACCAGGACAACCGCAACGGGTCGGCGTTCGCCAAAGACTACGAGTTGGTCTGCACCATAATGTCGATGCAACTTGTGCCTCTCGACCCCAACGATTTCTTCTTCTACTACTATGAGGTGTCGAACATCACCAAGGACATGACCTATGAGGCTACGCTCAAACTCAACCCTGACGCCACCAAGGCAGCAGCCCTCGACCAGACAGCGAAGACCAAGGTAGGCATCCCGTCGATTGCCGCATCGTTCTACAACCTCTCCACACAGAAATCATCACCCATATCGCTGGCATTGGCAACCGTAACCGTCACAAACGCCCAGGCGTTTACATACTACTCCAAGGAATCCGTCGCCGAGAGAAAAATCTCCGGCACCGTCGTCCTGCCGTAACGACAGACAGACATCAACCTAATTGCCGCATCTCCAATTGTACCGAATCCGATACAATTGGAGATGCGGTTGTCGTTAAAAGCGGGAGATGAATCGGTGGGGTTTGCTTTTTGTGGCGGGAATTTTGCGGGGGTGGGTGGAAATGCGTAATTTTGTAAAATGATGCGCATTGGCGCAAAATTTCAACGAAACAAAAACTTATAGTATATGCTAAGCGAAAAGAACAAGATAGTATTAGGCAAAATCAAGTCGTGGCTGTGCATAATCCTGGGATGCACGATTATGTGTGCCGGGTTTGTGTTTTTCATCAACCCTTACAACATGGTGCCTGGCGGCGTATATGGCGCCAGCATTGTGCTCCACAACATTTTCCCGTCGATTCAGGTGGGTACGTTCGGCTACTGCTTTGAGATTCCTCTGATGCTTCTGTCACTTCTTCTGCTTGGCGCGAAACTCGGCATCCGCACCATCGTGGCGTGCCTCATCCAGCCGCTGATTATGAACATCCTGTCGTGGCTCGTCTATCCCGACCAGGCATCGCTGCAGGCTCTTGACCCGTCGAAGATGGCGGGCGGACTGCTCGACCTGTCGAACGACCTGATGCTTGCGGCATTGCTCGGCGCTACGCTCATCGGCATTGGCTGCGGCATCGTGGTGCGCAACCAGGCAACCACCGGCGGCACCGACATCGTGGCAATGATTCTCCAGAAATACGCCCATTTGAAGTTCTCTTCAGCCATCTTCATGGTTGACTCGATGGTGATGATTTTCGGTGTGATTGTGATTTGCTTCGGTGTGGGCAGCCACTCTTCGGTAGCCGCTGAGAACCCGTCGCTCGTGCTGATGCTCTACTCGCTGATTGCCATCTTCGTGCAGTCGAGAGTAGTGGCATTCACCATCACCGGTGCGAAAAACGACAAGTTGCTGTTTATCATCAGCGACGAGAAACTCACCAAACTCCACAACTATATCCTCACCGACCTCGACCGCTCCGGCACATGCATCAAGAGTTCCGGACTCTACTCGAAGGCCGACAAAGAGATGCTCATGCTTGTGGTTAACTACAAAGAGGCCAACATCGTGAAGGCCAAAATCAAGGAGGCCGACCCTCGGGCATTTGTCATCGTAACCGATGCCTACGACACCTACGGTGAAGGATGGAAGCCTCTGCCTCTGGAAGAGGACATTCAACCGGAATAGCAGTCTACAATCGCGGCAGAGGATGCCGCACTACAAAACATATATAAGATTTTTTGATGAACGAAGATTTGAGAAAAGCACTGTCGGAGCGCATACTTGTGCTCGACGGCGCTATGGGAACACAGATACAGCAATACAATCTGCAGGAGGAAGACTACCGCGGAAGCCGTTTTGCCGACCATCCCCACAAACTGAAGGGATGCAACGACGTGCTGTGCCTCACGCGCCCCGACGTCATCGCTGAAATCCACAGCGCCTACCTCGACGCCGGCGCCGACATCATTGAGACCGACTCGTTCAACGCCAACGCCATCTCGATGGCCGACTACGGCCTGGTGGACAAGGTGGCGGAAATCAACCGCGCCGCAGCAGCGATAGCCCGCCGGGAATGCGACAAGCGCATCGCCCAGGGACGGATGTGCTGGGTGGCAGGCAGCGTAGGCCCTACGAGCAAAACCCTTTCGATGTCGGCCAACGTGGAAGACCCAGCCTCGCGCGATCTCGACTTCGACACACTCTTCGACGCCTACGTGGAGCAAATCAGCGCGCTGATTGAAGGCGGTGTCGACCTTATCCTCTGCGAAACGATTTTCGACACCCTCAACGTGAAGGCAGCCATTGCCGCCACACGCGAAGCCATCCGCCGCCAAGGGCGCGAGGTGGAGATAGCGCTATCCGCCACACTGTCGTCGACCGGCGGCCGCATGCTTGCCGGACAAACCATAGAGGCGTTTGTGGCAAGTACAGCACACGCCAACGCCGTGGCCATCGGCCTCAACTGCGGCTTCGGAGCAGAGAGCCTGGAGCCCTACGTCAAGCAACTCGCAACACTCACCGAGTCGGCCGTGATGCTCTATCCTAACGCCGGATTGCCAAACGCAATGGGCGAATACGACGAAACACCTGACATCACCGCGTCGCACCTTGCGAAGATGATGGATGCCGGAGTGATTAACATAGCCGGCGGATGCTGCGGCACCACGCCAGCCCATATACGCGCCATCGCAGAGACAGCCCACGCCCACGAGCCGCGCAAACCACAGCCCGTGAAGCGGGAGATGCGCCTTGCTGGACTCGACCTCAAGGTGGTGTCGCACGAGCAGAACTTCACCAATGTGGGCGAGCGATGCAACGTGGCAGGCAGCCGCAAGTTCCTGCGACTGATCAACGAGAAAAACTATGGCGAAGCCATCGAGATAGCCCTGAAGCAAGTGGAGGCGGGCGCGCAGATTGTCGATGTGAACATGGACGACGCGATGCTCGACGCCAAGGCCGAGATGGTGCACTTCCTGCGCCTGCTCGCGTCCGAGCCCGACGTGGCGCGAGTGCCGATAATGATCGACTCATCAAAATGGGACGTCATCGAAGCCGGACTGAAATGCGTGCAGGGCAAAGGCATCGTCAACTCCATCAGCCTCAAGGTG
>CAVAOU010000224.1:0-3682 GCA_963590085.1 Senegalimassilia sp.
TGTTGCCCTACGAGGCGCTCGGACGCTATGGCGAGAATGCAGTGCTGGCGTCGGCATTTGTCGACAAAAACACTTTCTGGCTGTCGGACGGCGATGGCTTTTGGCTGATGCAGAGCAACGGGCAGTCGTTCAAACCCAAGGAGTTTGTTTCCAACACCATCTTCGGGCAGGAGTATAACATCTATGGCAAGTCGATGTACGTAGACGGTCGGTACGCATATTTCTTCCTCAATGACGCCCTTGGCCGCTACGACATGCGCGGCCGCCGGCGGAAGGCTGTGAAGTATGTGCCGCTCGACAACGGCGCCGAGCAGATGTTCCACATCATGAACATCCGCGGGCGCGTGGTGTTTGCCTACGGTGGCAAACTCTACACCTACGACGACATCCGCAAGCAGGTGTTGCCCTACGAGGCGCTCGGACGCTATGGCGAGAATGCAGTGCTGGCGTCGGCGTTTGTCGACAAAAACACATTCTGGCTGTCGGACGGCGACGGCTTTTGGCTGATGCAGAGCAACGGACAGTCGTTCAAGCCCAAGGAGTTTGTTTCCAACACCAT
Organism: Senegalimassilia sp.; assembly: GCA_963590085.1. Lineage (GTDB taxonomy): Bacteria > Bacteroidota > Bacteroidia > Bacteroidales > Muribaculaceae > Limisoma. The sequence continues at coordinate 560 of CAVAOU010000224.1, forward strand.
CTTCGGACAGGAGTATAACATCTACGGCAAGTCGATGTTTGTCGACGGCAGGTACGCATATTTCTTCCTCAATGACGCCCTTGGCCGCTATGACATGCGCGGCCACCGGCGGAAGACTGTGAAGTATGTGCCGCGCATTGCGTCGGTCTCCACCCGCGACGCCGACAACGGCATCGCCCACTTGCCCATAGTTGGCGACTGCAAGGTGAGCGGCAACGTAACGGTGCGCGTGTCTTTTCCTAACTACGACAACGACCGCCTCTTGTTTGTCTACTCACTTGAAGGCGGCGGCAAGACGGTGAGCGAAACGTCATCATCGCCTACGATAACCTATTCCAACCTGAGTTACGGCAACTACACCCTCACAGTGTCGGTGTGCGGCGTTGAGGGAACGTGTTTGGGTACGGTGAAGTATGAGTTCCGCTATCCCACTCCGTTCCTCAAATCGATATGGGCATGGATAATATATGTAGCGGTTGCGTTTGCCCTGACCTACTTCTTTATCCGTTGGCGCACGGCGAAGGTGGTGGCGCGCAACAAGAAGATTGCGGAGCGCGAACTGATGCAGCAAAAGATGAAGGTGCTCGAGCAGGAACGCATCATTGCCGAGCAGCAGAAGGTGATCCTCGAAAACGAACTGTCGGTGAAGGGCAAGGACGTGGCGAGCATGGCGCTCGACATGGTGGCGATGAAAAACTCGATGGAGAGTGTGCGCGAACAACTGCTGGAGGGCATGCGCCATGGCACCATCACGTCGAAAAACGCCAACCGCATACTCCAGCAACTCAAGGAGGGCGACAGCGAACTCTTCTGGAGTACCTATCACAACAACTTCGACCTTATCCACAAGCGCTTCTTCCGCAACCTGCATGAGCAGTATCCGGAACTCACGTCGAACGACCTGAAGATTTGCGCCCTGCTCCGCCTCAATCTCAACACCAAGGACATTGCCTCCTTCACCCACCTGTCGGTGCGCGGTGTGGAGGGCGCACGCTACCGCATCCGCAAGAAACTCGGCATCCCGTCCGACAAGTCGCTTACCGATTTCCTTCTGGAGTTCTAATAGCATAGCGCCTCGCCGGGGCGCATGCTCTCGCTGATAGTGCAACAAAAGAAAGGGCGGCATCGTGTGGATGCCGCCCTGAATATAGATGTTTAGGTAGAAGATTAGTCGATTTCTTCGTCAGCCTCGTAACCACCCATCTCGCGGAGTGCGTTTTTGAGCATTACGTACTGTTGGAACAAGTGGTTTACAGGCACTTCGTTCTGAGTGTAGTCGTGCATTGGGCTCTTGAGGAAGAAGCTCAAGAAGCGCTGAGTGCCGTAGCGGCCGGCGCGAGCAGCGAGGTCGCTGAGCAACACGAGGTCGAGGCAGAGAGGTGCAGCGAGGATTGAGTCGCGGCAGAGGAAGTTGATCTTAATCTGCATAGGGTAGCCCATCCATCCGAAGATGTCGATGTTGTCCCATCCCTCTTTGTTGTCGTTGCGCGGTGGGTAGTAGTTGATGCGCACTTTGTGGTAGTAGTCGTTGTAGAGGTCTGGCTGCTGCTCTGGCACGAGGATTGACTCGAGAGTAGAAAGTTTGCTGACCTCCTTTGTGCGGAAGTTGGCTGGCTCGTCGAGCACGAGGCCATCGCGGTTACCGAGGATGTTGGTTGAGAACCATCCTGAAAGACCGAGGCAACGTGTGCCGATGATAGGAGCGAAACCAGACTTAACCAATGTTTGGCCAGTCTTGAAGTCCTTGCCGGCGATAGGCATTTTTGTCTTTTCTGCAAGTTCCCACATTGCAGGAATGTCGACAGTTGTGTTAGGAGCACCCATGATGAATGGAGCGCCTTCAGTGAGGGCTGCGTAAGCGTAGCACATTGATGGAGCGATGTGCTCTTTGTCGTCGGCCTTCATTGCTGCTTCAAGTGCTGCCAAAGTGCCGTGTACCTTTTCGTCTACTGGAACGTATACTTCAGTTGAAGCGGCCCAGAGCACTACGATACGGTCGCAGTTGTTGGCTTTCTTGAAGTTGCGGATATCTTCGCGCAATTGCTCTACCATATCCCAACGGCTTGAGCATTGCTTTACGTTGTCACCGTCAAGACGCTTTGCGTAGTTGTGGTCGAAAGCGGCCTTCATAGGAACGATCTTTACCAATTCGTCCTTTACTGGCTCGATGTCTTTCTCTTTGAGTACTTCAGCGTTGATGGCTGACTCGTATGCGTTTGCTGGATAAACGTCCCATGAGCCGAACACGATGTCCTTGAGGTCGGCCATTGGAACGATGTCTTTATAGTGGAGGTATTTCTTCTCTGCACCGCGGCCTACGCGGATTTTGTCGTATTGCGTCATTGAGCCTACTGGTTTTGCCAAACCTTTGCGGACCATGAGGACACCTGTCATAAATGTTGTTGAAACGGCACCAAGACCTACTACAAGTACGCCTAATTTGCCTTCTGCTTTCTTAACTTTGCAATTTTCCATTTTAGAATATTTTCTTTTACGTTATTTCCAATTTTGATTGGTTGGATTGAAATCCACGTGCCAAAAGTACTGCTAAAATCGTGAATGCAAAATATTTTTTAAATAAATAAATGGTCTAAATTACCTAAAACTTGGTAAAAAACAGCGCAAACCGAAAATATATGTTAAATATCTTCGATTTGCGCGCTTAAGTGTAAAAATATCTAAACGAGGCGTTTTTCGATTTCTGCGAGTTTTTTGATCATATTGGGGTGCTCGGCGGCATCTTCTTCGGCAGTCCAGCCCTTGCCTTTGAGCCAAGCCACCTGGCAACCGATCGACTCGGCTGGGATGATGTCCTTCCGCAGGCTGTCGCCCACAACGAGTACATTGGCGGCATCGATGCCGAGTGCTTCAACGCCGAGGCTGAAGATGCGCGGGTCGGGCTTGCGGATGCCCACCACGGCGCTCTCGATGATTTTCTTGAAATAGCGCAGCAGGTCGAAGTCGGCGAGCACCGTCTCCACATTGCCGTAGAAATTGCTCACAAGCACCATCGGTACGCGTGCGAAGACATATTCAAGTGTAGGGCGTGCCTCCTCGACCGACTGCTTGGCGCGGTTGTAGCAGTAGCGTGCCACTGCGGTGGCCTTGCCCTCCACGTCGTAG
>CAVAOU010000225.1:0-3676 GCA_963590085.1 Senegalimassilia sp.
ACTGACTTTATTAAATCTTGCCTCAAAAAAATGCACAAAAGAGCCCTAATGTGCACAAATCCTATAATATCCCGCTGAATTTCTACGATTAACAATAAAAATGAGTAAATTTGCACATTTGTTATTGTAAAATAGTTTTAATGGAAATAACAGCAGCGCAATTGGCAGCGATTGTCAATGGTGAGATTGAGGGAGACGGCTCCGTAAAAATCTCGACATATTCTAAAATCGAAGAAGCACAAGAAGGCTCTTTGTCTTTTTTGGCGAATCCTAAATATACTCATTTCGTATACTCAACCAAGGCTTCTGTCTTGCTGGTGAGAAAGGACTTTGTCCCCGAGCAGCCGGTTAAACCAACGTTGGTCAAGGTCGATGACCCATATGCCACTATCGCATCTTTGCTCAATCTGGTCAAGGCATCGGAACCTGAAAAGGAGGGCGTAGAGCAGCCAGTGTTTGTGGCTGACGGCGTTGAGTTGCCCGAGGGGCTTTATTTGGGCGCCTTCTCATATCTGGGAAAGGGCGCAAAAATCGGAAAGAACGTGAAAATCTATCCGCAGTGCTATGTGGGCGACGGCGTTACGATTGGCGACAACACCATCCTGATGCCGGGCGTGAAGATTTATCACGGATGCGTAATTGGCAGCAATTGCATCCTCCATTCGGGTGTCGTTGTTGGTAGCGACGGATTCGGCTTCGCTCCTCAGAAAGACGGCAGTTACCTGAAGATTGCGCAGATTGGAAATGTCGTTATTGCCGACAATGTGGAAATCGGTTCAAACACTACAATTGACCGCGCAACGATGGGCTCGACACTCGTCAGCAAGGGCGTGAAACTCGACAACCTCATCCAGGTGGCTCACAATGTGGAAATTGGCGAGAACACCGTTATCGCGGCTCAGACCGGTATCGCCGGTTCTGCCAAGATTGGCAAGCAGAACATGATTGGCGGGCAGGTCGGCATCGCCGGACACATCAAGATTGGCGACCGCAACCAGGTGGGTGCGCAGTCGGGACTCCACTCGAAAATCGGCGACGGCAATGTGCTGTTGGGCTACCCTGCAGTCGAGGCGCGCGAATTTATGCGTGAGGCCGCATATCGCCGCCGTTTGGGCGAAATGCTGTCGGATATCCGCTCGTTAAAGAAAGAAATACAGAATTTAAAAGACAATAAAAAATAAATTTCTATATGAAACAGTGCACGTTAAAACAAGCATTTACCGTTCGTGGCAAGGGCTTGCATACAGGCAAGGAGATTGAGGCTACATTCAAACCGGCTCCTGATAATTTCGGTCGTAAATTCCTCCGTGTTGACGTTGAGGGAGCGGCTCCTATTGAGGCCGTCGCTGAAAATGTGGTGGAAACTTGTCGTGGAACAGTTATTGCTTCCGGCGATTTGAAGGTGTCAACGATTGAGCACGCAATGGCTGCGCTCTATGCTTCAAATGTGGACAACTGCTTGATTGAAATCAACGGTCCAGAGGTGCCGATTCTTGACGGCAGCGCCAAAATCTTCATGGAGAAGATTGAAGAAGTGGGCGTTGAGGAGCAAACCGAAGATGCTGCTGTTTATGTTGTGCGCAACCGCACTACCGTAAAAGACGAGAACACAGGCGCTTCAATCTGTGTTATCCCTGACAGCAACTTCTGCGTTGACGTGATGATTGAATTCAATTCAGTTGTTTTGTCAAACCAATTTGCAACGCTCGACTCGCTCGACGATTTCAAGTCGCAGATTGCAGCGAGCCGCACGTTTGTTTTCGTGCGCGAGATTGAGGCTTTGGTCAAGAACAACCTTATCAAGGGCGGAGATTTGGACAACGCCATCGTTATCTACGACACTCCAGTCGCTCAGTCTGAGTTGGACAGAATCGCCGACATGATGAACGTGCCAAGAAAGAAGGTTTCGGAATTCGGCTTCATCAACAACGACGATTTGGTGTTTAAGAATGAGCCAGCACGCCACAAATTGCTCGACGTGGTTGGCGACGTAGCACTCATCGGCCGCCGCGTACAGGGACGTATCATTGCCAACTGCCCAGGTCATACAATCAATACGACCTTCTCTAAGAAAGTGAGACGCGAACTCAAGCGTCAAGATGTTCAGGCTCCGGTCTACAACCCTAACAAGGAGCCGATTATGGACATCAACCGCATCCGTGAACTCCTTCCGCACCGCTATCCGTTCTTGTTGGTCGACAAGATTATCGACAAGTCAGACAAGTATATCGTCGGTGTAAAGAACGTTTCGGGCAACGAGCCGTTCTTCCAAGGTCACTTCCCTACAGAGCCAGTGATGCCGGGCGTGCTTCAGGTAGAGGCTATGGCGCAGACAGCAGGTCTGCTTGTGCTTGGCTCGGTTGAGAATCCAGAAAGTTACTCTACATACTTTATGAAGATTGACAATGTGAAATTCCGCCAGAAGGTTGTACCTGGAGACACTTTGATTTTCCACGTTTCGTTCCTTACTGAACTGCGCCGTGGCTGCGCCAACATGAAGGGTTATGCATTTGTCGGCGACAAAATCGTTTCAGAGGCTGAGTTCATGGCTCAAATCATTAAAAACAAGTAGTCAGATAGTATGAAACAACCATTAGCATATATCCATCCGGACGCAAAGATTGATCCAAGTGTGGTTATCGACCCGTTTGTGACAATCGACAGAAATGTTGAAATCGGTGCCGGTACACGCATCGCAAGTAATGTAACGATTATGGAAGGTGCAAGAATCGGCAAGAACTGCAATATCCTTCCAGGTGCTGTTATCGGTGCAATTCCGCAGGACTTGAAATTTATGGGTGAGGACACCCTGGCAATTATCGGCGACAACACTACAATCCGTGAGTGCGTCACCGTTAACCGTGGTACTGCTTCCAAGGGCAAGACCGTTGTGGGTAGCAACTGCTTGATTATGGCTTATTCTCATATTGCCCACGACTGCGTGGTAGGCGACAATGTAATCATTGCCAATGCTTCGCAGGTGGCAGGTGAGGTGCAGGTCGACAATTTCGCTGTAATCGGCGGCGGTACACTGATTCACCAGTTCTGCCACATCGGCGCACATGTGATGATTCAAGGCGGCGCATTGGTCAACAAGGACATTCCGCCATATGTCAAGGCTGGACGTGAGCCAATCTCTTATGCTGGTGTCAACTCTATCGGTTTGCGCCGTAGAGGCTTTACCAACGAGCAGATTCGCGACATCCAGGACATCTACCGCTATCTCTATCTCTCCGGCTACAACAATAGCGATGCCGTTGAGCATATCGAGGCAGAATTGCCTGCTACAAAGGAGCGCGACGAGATAATCCTGTTTGTGAGAAACTCAAAACGAGGAATCATCAAAGGATACCTTTAATAGAAGAATCATAGATAAGGCAAAAGCGGCAGGATTTCTAAATCTTGCCGCTTTTGCTTAATATCGCCATCATTGTGTCTGTCTTGATTTCAGTTTCCCTCCATTCGCTCTCGAGATTGGAATCGGTTGTCAGTCCACCGCCAGTGTAGAGTATTTGCGATTTGTCGTCGAACTGTAGCGAGCGCAAATTCACGAAATAGTCGAATCCAGTAGGAGAGTATGGCCCGACGTAGCCGCCGTAGTACAGTCGGTCGTGGCGCTCTATTTCCGAGATTGCCGATTTTGCAGCCTCTTGCGGTATGCCGCACAGGGCAGGAG
>CAVAOU010000226.1:0-3664 GCA_963590085.1 Senegalimassilia sp.
CTTCGCCATATTCGTTGCCACCACGGAGATTGACCTGAGCATAAACGAATCCGTTCTCGAGAATAAACATGCGGCGCGACTTGAAACTTGGATACATTGTGATGTTAAAGCCTCCATATCCGTAAATCCACAATGGATTGCTGCCATCGCGCTTGAGACCTTTCTTGTAGGTAAGTGTCATCGGAATTTTTGTTCCATCCTTGCTTGGGAAGAACACCTGTTCCGTCACATAATCTTCCGGAGAGAAATCTACCTTTGGCTGGCTATAAACCACCGAAGTGTTTTTGCTTATGTTATATTTATAGACAGTTGGAGGATAGACAAACGAAGAGAACGTGTAGTAAACGTCCTTGCTCTTTGCCGAGCCTGAGAATGATACAGTACCCACACTTGGCAATGCTACTTCATGGAGCAACTCGCCTTTGAGACTATACACATAAGCATGGTTTGAAGCATCTTTGTCGTAGACTGCCACAAGTTTGCCATCAATTATGCCGACATTCGAGAGCACATTGTCTGTTTCTGGGAGCACATCGGTCCACTTTTGCGGAGTCTTGACGTCTGCCACTACAAGCCGTCCTTTTGGAGCGCCCTGGTTGGTTTGAAGGTACATCTTGTTTTTAACGACTCCGACAAGCGAGCACTGATAGTCGAAATTATCATTGATGCACGCAAATTCAGAGTTTTTGTCCTTCAAACTTTTCACATACAGTCCTTGGCCGTTGCCCACACCTTCCACATACAGGAAGAGTAGGTCAGAATCCTCATCGGCATAAGCGAGGAAAAATCGTAACGGGTAGCGCTCATCCTGAAATATCAGTTTGTCTTCTTTCTGAGAAGTACCGATTTTGTGATAATAAATCTTATGATTCTCGTTTGAATTCGAATATTCCTTGCCATCGGCCGGTGCATCGTATGCGCTATAGAAGAAGCCGTCCTTATACCATGAGAAGTAGGACACCTTGACCCACTTCAAGTGGTCTTCAAGGTCTTTACCAGTTGCCACATCCTTCACGTATACCTCTTCCCAATCAGAACCATTACGAGAAACGGCATAGAGCATGTATTTGCCGTCTTTAGAAAATTCCACATCCTGAAGAGCCACAGTGCCCTCATTTGAGAGTTCATTCGGATCGAGGAGCACATGACCGCGCTCACCTGGCTTGTCAGCGACATAGAGCACTGACTGGTTTTGAGTGCCACTATTGTAGAAATAGTAATATTTGCCTTTTTTCTTTGTCGGTGCGGAAATCTGCTCAATACCCATCATCCCTCGCAATTGCTGCGCGATTTCACTGCGATAAGGCAAGGACTGAAGATATTTGCCTGTCACTGCACGTTGAGCAGCAACCCACTCTGCAGTCTGCCGAGAGGTGTCATTTTCAAGCCAACGGTACGGGTCGGCAACTTTTGTTCCGAAATAATCGTCGACAACATCCTGCTTTTCTGCCACAGGATAGTTGAGCACAGGCGTAGCAGCCGACACACTTGCCGCTGCTGCCATTCCACTTAGTATTATACTTATTTTCTTCATATTCATTTTAAGCCAAAGTCATTAGAGACTATTGTCCCTAATGACTTTAACGATTATTTTACTATTTTATTATATTAACGTCTCTCGGTATTACCTTCATAGAAGTTAATAAATGCCTGATCAACAAGTCTGTTACCACCAGGCGTAGGATAATTGCCCGAGAAATACCAGTCACCTGGGCATGTCGGGATTGACTTGTGCATTCCGTCGATAGTCTGGTAGACAATTTTCACCTCCGCCTTCGTCCCTTTCGGGGTAATCATCTCCGCCATTTTCTTCGATATTTCCTTATCGGTAAATGGTGCATAAATGCGTTTCACCGCATTTTCCATTTCCGACATAGGCCGTTTCAACTGGCGAAGGCATTCGGCATAGGTCTCGTCTATGACCTTCTGCATGCCGCGGTCCTTAAGCAACTCTATAGCCGCCTTGAATGCGATAAATTCACCCATTCGCGACATGTCGATTCCGTAACAGTCAGGGAAACGTACTTGCGGCGAGGAAGACACAATGACAATCTTCTTTGGATTCAGACGGTCGAGCATACGGATAATCGACTGCTTCAATGTAGTGCCACGAACAATACTATCATCAATAACAACCAGATTGTCGGTTGGGCGAACCACACCATAAGTCACGTCATAGACATGAGCAGCAAGATCGTTGCGCGATGTACCTTCAGCAATAAAAGTGCGGAGTTTGATGTCCTTGATGGCCACTTTCTCCTGACGGAGCCGACGATTGAGGATTGCGGCAAGTTGGCTATCATAGTCGGCAGCCTTAGGATCAAGAGCCTTTATCTTCTCAGCCTTTTGCTGCGACAACCTGTGCTCGAGCCCTTCCATCATGCCATAGAATGCCACCTCGGCAGTATTCGGGATAAACGAGAACACCGTATTGTCGAGATCATTGTCGATGGCATTCAACAAATCGGGCACAACATTTTCGCCAAGGGCTTTACGCTCTGCATAGATATCCTTGTCGCTGCCTCGCGAAAAATATATTCTTTCAAAAGAGCAACGCTGATTATCGGACTGACCAAGAATCTCATCAATTGCAAGGTCGCCTTTTTTGTTTACAATCAGAGCCGAACCTGGTGTCAATTCCTTAACATCGTCGACACTCACATTAAGCACCGTTTGAATGACAGGACGCTCAGATGCCACAACAACGATTTCATCGTCATGATAGTAGAACGCCGGGCGAATACCCTTGCTGTCGCGCAAGGCAAACATATCGCCCGACCCTGTCATGCCGCAAATCACGAAACCGCCGTCCCACAGATTAGCCTGATTGCGAAGGATGTTGTCAATGCACAAATTGTCCTCAATCTTTCGCGCCAGGTCGTTGCCGTTAGTAACAGTGTTTTTGTATTCACGATACAACCGGTCGTGCTCGCAGTCGAGCGCATGGCCAAGTTGCTCAAGAATCATAAACGTGTCGGAATAGATGCGAGGATGCTGACCTTGGCTCACTACGGCATCAAAAATCTGGTCGACATTAGTCATATTGAAATTACCACAAAGCAACAAATTGCGTGAGCGCCAGTTGTTTCGGCGAAGGAACGGGTGCACATAGCTCATTCCTGACTTACCTGTGGTACTGTAGCGCAAATGCCCCATATATAGTTCACCTACATATGGGACATCTTCAATTGTATCGCTTGTGTGCATTGCTGCATCAATTTCATGATTGACCTTGTCGAATATTTCCTGGATAGCACCAGCGCCAAGGGCTCTCTCTCGATTGATGTATTCACTTCCGGGCTCCACGTTGAGTTTGACGCAACCAATGCCCGCGGCCTCCTGACCTCGGTTGTGCTGCTTCTCCATCAACAAATAGAGTTTGTTGAGCCCGTAAGTGTATGCACCATATTTTTCGTAGTAGTGGCGAAGCGGCTTCAAAAGCCGAATCATCGCCACACCACATTCATGTTTTATTTGCTCCATTAAAGCGTATTATCGTATAAACAAAAGTTCTCTATACTTAGGCAACGGCCACATCTCGTTGTCAACCATCAACTCAAGTTTGTCGATGTGATAGCGAATGACGTCCATCCGAGGCTTAACCGTGTCGTGGTACTGGATTGCTTTTTCACGCTCGTTCTCAATCTTGTTGGCTGCCTTACGG
>CAVAOU010000227.1:0-3663 GCA_963590085.1 Senegalimassilia sp.
CCTATATACTTCACGAAGATATCTGCATTCCGGTCTCCTGCCTGCTCGCTTGCTTTCAAGAACTTTGCCCTTGCGTGAGCCAAGCAAACCTGATGGGTGGCCTTGCCTAGATTCCGGCTGGTTGCCGTAGCCTTGAGTTCATCTCCTATAAACACATATGCGTTATAACCGTCGGACATTATGCTTTTAAGCTCCGCGTCTCCGACAAATCCCGTCAGCACATCGCGTCCGCGCGAACCGTCCTCATAGAAGAAAATCACAACACGCTCCGCCTTGTTTACAAGTACCCATATGTAGCATTTACGATAATGGTCATACTTGCGTACCTTGCACCACGTCTCGTCGCAGTTAACAATGCAGTCTTTCTCCAAAGCCACATTCTTCAGCACCTTGACCAGTTCGTCAAGATACTTCTTTCCTTTCTTCAACCAGTTGCGCAGTGTGTTGGGCGACACAGTCATACCCATATCTGTAACCCATTGATGAAGCAGTCCAAAGGTCACATTCTTGACATAGACCTCGTATGCTATTGCTTGAAGGAACTCCGGAGTTGCCTTGGTGCCGTCAAACTTATTCACCACCATCGGGTTGCCGCTTTTGGGAAAATATCCCCACTTGGGACGTTTGCCTTTCTCAACATAATGCACCATCTCAAAACGTTCCTCCACAAGATTAATCTCAAGGTGAAACACCGAAACCATCTTCCGGTCGATAATGCGTCCGGGCACTTTTGCATCATCCGACTTGTATTCCTTTGCCTGTCCCTGAACACTCATTGTCTTGTATGTTTCAGGGCGGTTCGACAGGTCTCGCACCTTCTTTTCCTGTTTTGTCCCTTCTGCCGAAGCGGATTCGCCCGCCGCCGAACCTCCAGAGAGCGAAGTAGGCGTACCGTCAAAGTCATCTTTATCCTTACTGCGGTCATAGCCTGCATCTTCGGATGCACGGGTCTTCCCAGCTCTCTGGCTCTTGGATCCGAAACGGTTTTTGTCGGCAAACTTCAGTTTGGCTGTCAAGTCGGCTATCTTACGATCCTTTTCCCGCAATTCTTTCTTAAGGGCATCAAAGTCCGACAAGGCCGCTTTCATTTCCTGCAAGCTCTCGTTGTACTCCTTTTGCTTATCAAGGAAGTCCTGCAAAACGAGCTGCATTGCACGATTCTCCAAATCAGAGGCATTTACCCGTTCTACGAGATAACTGATAAATCGCTTTTGTTCTTCCGCTGTCATACCTTCACTGTAGTCAACAGCCAGGCGCGAGATTGATTCCCGTGCCAGCAGCTCCTGCTTTTGTTCTATGATATGTCGCAGCCTGTCCATCCGCAATGCTCTGATTTACAGATGTAAAGATACGAAAAATATCCGAGAAAAACAAGAAAACAATCAACATAATTATTTAATTTTCAGCGATTTTACTACCGGATTTTCCAGCAGCAAAACCACATCTTTCCAGTCTATCCTGTATACTGGTTCGTCACCGTCTCGCTCAACCTTCATAAACTGGTGTCCCGACACAAATTTCTTCTCAAACAGACTATATGAACGGTGGTCGTAGGCGAAAAGCCTAACGATGCGTCGGTTACGCGACATTACGATGAACACATCGCCATCGTTCGGCTCGCGGCGGAGCTGCTCGCGGATAATCGACAATACGCGGCTATGCTTGCAGCGCATATCGCTGAAGCCTCGCAAATAGAAGAAACGGTTAATCCCGGTTACACTCAGCATAAATCCTCCAGTTTCTCTATCAACCGGCGCAAGTCCTGATAGCTTAAGTTCTTCTGCGCAATGTGCAGGCCGTTGGTCATACGCAGTTCCACAAGTATGCGCACCGCGGAATTTTGCTTCTCTGGCACAACATCCCGCTGATGAGTTTCCGACTCTTCCTTTCCCTGTGGTTGAGCTGGACGCCCATCCACCTTTACTTCCACAATCTTGTTGCGCGTGTCCCTGTACCATTTGTAGAATATGTTATACGGTACTTTGTTGTGTAAACAAAACTGTTCAACCGAGATGCCCTTAGGCATTGCCTCCGTCTGATACTGGAAATAAAACCTTTCCAAATCTTCGCTACTGTACATAATTCAATTGTTTTTGTCCAGCAGCAAATGTACATCTTTCAGTTTTGAGCCCTATTTTGAGTGCTTACGATATGCTTCTCGCTATTTTGCGGGAATCGGATATGGAGAACTTAAAATCCTGATTTTCATGTTCTCCTTGCTCAATCAATTCCAAAATATACTCCTTGTCATGGATAGCCTTGAAATTTTTAATTTCCATCATTTGCTTTTCTGCTTAAATAGAGTTGATACGAATTTACGACATTGTGCCAAACACTATAGAAACCACCTGCTATAGAAGTAATCGGCGTGAAGAATGTGAATCCCATCCAAATGGCAAAGACTGTATTCTTCTGACCTAAAGCCTGCCCTGCCGTGATGCTGTCGCCATAACGAGCGCCAATACGTTTGCCGACGTAAAATTGCAAACCGCAACAAACTAACGACACAATAGCAATTGCACATTGATACGAAATTGGCAAATGGGTGTGCACGATAGTTCTTGTTGTCACTGCAATGGCCAATGCCAAGGCCACTGTCCAAATATAGAATGACAAATTAAAGCAATTCAGCAACCGCTGATGCAATCGTGGCAGCAACATCCTCACCAGAACTGCGCATACCAATGGCATGAGCAAAAGAGGGAACACTTTGCTAACGATTGATGAAGATGACACTAAGAATGACTGATTCGTGCTCGGATGAACTATTGGGACGAATACCGGCACAATAATGGCAGTGAATATATTAATCAAAATAATATATGTGGTTACGTCGGTAGCACTGCCTCCCAATTTTTTTACAATTACAGCGGACGCAGTTGCAGTTGGGCAAATCAAGCAAATCATAGCAGATTCAATCAGCACCCTACTGTAGGCTTCACGTGGCATCAATGTTGCAATCCAAGCCAATCCAGAAAACGACAACACTTGAATCAGCAAAAGCCAAGCATGCCATTTTCGTGGACGCATATCCGTTATTTTCACCTTGCAAAATGACAGAAATAGCATAGAAAATATCAATATCGGCTGCACCATACTAATTAGGCCTAACAATCCTGCCCTGTGCTGCCCCAATATTGGCACGTTTGCTGCAATAAAATACATTGCCACTCCCGCAAGCATCGAGAGTGGCAATATCCAATTCTTAATAAAAACCGCTAATTTCATCGATGTAACACCATTTGCTGTGTGCAAAGGTACATCATTTTCAGCGAATATGACTTACTTGTCGAGCAATGGCTTTAGTATTGGAATAAGTTTATCGGCATAACGGCGGAAGCCTATGTCTGTGAAATGTATGCCATCGACCGTTCCTTCATTGTCGTAACCAGCCAAGCCATCACATGTTACATAATAAATGTCTTTATATCCATCAGCGACAAGTTTGTCGTAGTTCTTCTTGAAATTAGCATTCTTTTTAGGCAAATATTCTTTGAAAAACTTGTCATATTTTGCGTATGAATACATCGGACCCTCGACCATAACAATTGGGACTTTCGGTCGGAGCACACGCAAAGTGCGGACAAAATCGTATGTAAGAGTGTCGCACATCATTTCCGTACAATTAGGCACCGGATCGAGCACATAGATGTCAGCATCTTT
>CAVAOU010000228.1:0-3659 GCA_963590085.1 Senegalimassilia sp.
CGGTGACCCATGTTGAACACCTTGTACATCTCTTTCCAGTCGGTGCCCGACTGCTCTTGGATGATGCGGAACAATGGAGGAACAGGAAACAGGTTGTCCTTGACAACGTGCTTGTTCTCAACAAAGTGCATAACTTTGGTCTGCGCGCCGCCGCTGCAGTGCACCATGCCGTGGATGCGTGGACGGATAAGGTCGAGCAGTTTCTTGATTACAGGCGCATAGGTGCGGGTAGGAGAGAGCACCAACTGGCCTGCTGTCAAGCCTGTTTCTTCAACCTTGTCGGTGAGTTTTAAGCCGCCTGAGTAGATGAGTTCTTCAGGCACGCTCTTGTCGTAGGTTTCTGGATATTTCTCTGCCAGATATTTTGCAAACACGTCATGGCGGGCAGATGTCAGTCCGTTGCTGCCCATACCGCCGTTGTATTCATGCTCGTAACTTGCTTTGCCGAACGAAGCCATACCCACGATGACATCGCCGCCAGCGATATTTGCGTTGTTGACCACATCGGCACGGCGCATGCGGCAAGTAACTGTGCTGTCAACGATGATTGTGCGCACGAGGTCGCCTACATCGGCTGTTTCGCCGCCAGTGCTGTAGATGCCCACACCGAGTTCGCGCAGTTCGGCGAGGAGTTCCTCTGTGCCGTTGATGATGGCCGCGATAACCTCACCCGGGATGAGAAGTTTGTTGCGCCCTATGGTCGACGACAGGAGAATGTTGTCGGTGGCTCCGACACAAAGCAGGTCGTCGATGTTCATGATGAGCGCGTCTTGAGCAATGCCTTTCCAAACGCTCAAGTCGCCGGTTTCTTTCCAGTAGGCGTAGGCTAACGATGATTTTGTGCCAGCGCCGTCGGCATGCATGATGTTGCAATACTCACTGTCGCCGCAAAGGATGTCGGGGATGATTTTGCAGAATGCCTTTGGATAGAGTCCTTTGTCGACATTCTTGATTGCGTTGTGCACGTCTTCTTTCGATGCGGAAACTCCGCGAAGGTCATATCGTTGATTGCTCATTATGATTGGTTTTTATCAGATTGCAAAATATATGTAAAGCAGAACTGCCGGAACCACAAGCAGCAGGCTGTCGATGCGGTCGAGGATGCCGCCGTGCTCAGGTAGAATGTGCCCGGAGTCCTTTACGCCCACCGAGCGTTTTATCATCGACTCAATCAGGTCGCCCCACGTTGAGAACAGTGTAACAACTATCGAGAGTCCAACCCATTGGGTGATTGTAAATTCGTTGAAATATGTGCAGAAATATGCACCGATAATCACGGCGGAGACGATTGTGAAAATCATGCCGCCCCAAAATCCTTCCCACGACTTCTTTGGCGAAATGCGCTCAAAGAGGCGGTGACGGCCGAAGAGCGAGCCTACGCAGTAGGCGCCAGTGTCGTTGACCCAGATGAAAATCAGGCAAGCCAGTAGGGTGGTGTGCCCGTTGGCCTCAAAGTAGAGGCGGTTCATTAGCGACAGTGGCAGAACGATGTAAAGCACAGATAGAAAAGATACTCCCAACTGCTCAATAGGGTTGCGCTTCTTGTCGTAGAGTTGGAGCAACAGTCGTACAATCAGGTAGACAGCCGCAATCCAGACGGTGTTCTCAAGATTGACCGAAGAGGAGCAACTGAAGAACGACGAGTTGAAAAGCGTCAGTCCACCGATTATGTCTATAATGTCGTAGACTGGCGATGATTTCCCGCCGAGGCAGAGTTTGCGTAGTTCGAAGATGCCTACAGCGAGAATGATGCTGAAGATTATGAGAAATGCCCATTGGCCGCATAAAGTGGCTGAAAGAAGCAATGCTACATAGATGAGTCCAGTTGCGGTGCGTATGAGTAATTTCTTCATTTCAATGACAATTTGGTTGCGTTGAAAAAGCAATTGTTATATTGTACAAAAGTACTCTATTTCGCGTGATAAAGAAAATATTTAGGCTACAAAAAAATAGTCCGGGCACCTTACGGCGCTCGGACTATTCATTGCAAGCCTTGAGTTAAAAATATTTATTTACCTTGTTGTTCGTAAACCAAAGTCTTTGGTGGAAGGTCGCATACTTCTGCCGGGCCGAAGTATTGGATTGGGCCTGGGTAAACGTAACTTGTTTCCTTTGCCCATTTCTTGCGGTTCTCAGCAAACTTCTTGAATGGACCACCGTCCAATTTTACCAATGCCTTTTGGATAACTGGCTTCATCTCGCCGTTGCGGCGCTCCATGTTCATCATCATGGTGATAGGAATACCGCCTGCAATCCATTGTACTGATGGCTTGGTAAGGTTGCGTACCGACGACATGTAGCCTGTTACGCCAGCCTTGATGAGTTGCGATGCGTTGAAACCGAGTGCGTAGCAGTAGTCTGCGTCGAAGTTTGTAGGATCAGCGCAACGTCCTTCGTAGCCGAAGAAGTGGTGGAGTGGAGAGAACTTGCCGTTGTAGTTGCCTGCAGCGCGCATTTCAGCAAGACGGTTGCCTACCATTTCGCTAAGCAACTTCTCTGTCTCGATGAGCGATACCTGTACGTTTCCGTGTGGGTCGCGGTCGAGTGAAAGTTGGCGTGCAACGCCTTCTGGAAGGCTGGCATAGATGTCGGCATTTGCCTTCGACAAGTTGTCGATGATGAACTGACGCTGTTTGTCTTTTGCAACTTTTGCAAACTCTTCGCCCTTGCTTGCGAGGAGGTCGTTCAATTCAGCGATAAGAGCCTTCATTGCAGGGATAAACTCGATGAGACCTTCTGGGATGAGGACAGTACCGAAGTTGTTGCCGTCTTTTGCACGAGCGGCTACGATGTCGGCGATGTAGTTTACAACATCGCTGAGGGTCATGTTCTTTGCCTCAACTTCTTCTGATACGATGCAAACGTTTGGCTGTACCTGAAGTGCGCATTCCAATGCGATGTGGGATGCAGAGCGGCCCATCAATTTGATGAAGTGCCAGTATTTCTTTGCTGAGTTACAGTCGCGCTGGATGTTGCCGATAACTTCTGAATATACCTTGCAGGCAGTGTCGAAACCGAAAGAAACTTCGATAACGTCGTTCTTCAAGTCGCCGTCGATTGTCTTAGGGCAACCGATTACCTGTACGCCTGCGTTGATTTGCTTGTAGTATTCTGCCAATACGGCTGCGTTTGTGTTGGAGTCATCACCACCGATGATTACAAGAGCCTTGATGTTGAGTTCCTTCAAGATTTCAAGACCTTTGTCGAATTGCTCTTTCTTTTCGAGTTTTGTACGGCCAGAACCGATGATGTCGAAACCGCCAGTGTTGCGGTAGTCATCGATGATTTGACCTGTCAATTCTACATATTTGTGGTCAACAAGACCGCCAGGACCGAGAAGGAAGCCATAGAGGCGGCTGTCTTTGTTGATTGATTTGATGCCATCAAACAAACCGCTGATAACGTTGTGTCCACCAGGAGCCTGGCCGCCAGAAAGGATTACACCTACATTGATAGGTTCTTTTGCCTTTACTTTTGCAGATGAGTCAACATCAAACTTGAGAACTGGAAGACCGTAAGTCTCAGGAAACAGTTCCTTGATTTCTGCTTGGTTTGCAACTGACTGAGTTGGTTCTCCTTCGATTACTTTGACTGCGCCGCACAATGCCTGTGGCAATTTTGGCTTGTAGGCTGCGCGTGCAATCTGTAATGGACTTTTC
>CAVAOU010000229.1:0-3640 GCA_963590085.1 Senegalimassilia sp.
GCCTTATCTTCTTTCAGCACCCTCGTCGGCAGTACGCCAAACTCCATCTGGAGCAGATTCATCAGCAACCGGCTCGTTCTGCCGTTACCGTCAGCCCACGGATGTATGGTTACAAGTTCATAGTGCGCCCAGAAACTCAAGTCGTAGACGGCAGCAGCATCGTTAGGATCAATCGCTTGCCGGCGTCGGTTGAGTTCTTCGCAGAAAGCAGCCAGTTTGGTGGGTACTTTCTGGAAAGCCATATACGAGCGGCCACCGAAGCCTGCCGAGACATTGAGTTTACGTAATTCGCCTTTCGAAGCATCGAAATGTCCGCCAAGGGAATTATATTCACCACCAGTGCGAGCCATCACCTTCGAGGCAAGCGTTATGAGCCATTCCGTGGTGACTGGAGCATGCTCCTTTATCCATCTCATGCCATACTCATAGGCCGTCTTCAGGTCAAGGTTCATTAACTGCTCAATAATGGTACGCTTCGAAGAAGTGATACCCTCATCGAAGAGCAGTTGAGCCTCCACCTCAGTCACCGTACTGCCCTCAATGGCGGTTGAATGCGTAATGATGGAGTACAGGTAGAACTTTTCATAGTCTATCTGTTCAGATATGCCCAATTCCTTATATCGATTGAGCAAGGCAAGCAAAACATCCTTATTCTCCTGGTTCATAATGCTTATGTTCTTTCTGCGGCCGTTTCCGGGACAATCCATTGGGGTGCCGCAGCAGAGGTGTGTCAAATTTAATCATTTTCAGCCGAACGGCAAACGGTCGAATGAAAATAAAAAGCAAGGCATCCCGACGGAACTCCGCAGGGATGCCTCTATAGTCAGTTTCAATAAATTTCGCTAACGCTTACTTGTTTGATTCTTCAGCACGCTTGATCTTGGCAGCGTCTTCTGCTGCTTCAGCCTCAAGACGGGCGTCAAGACTCTTGTCGAGGTATTCAAAGTCTTCCTTGCTACCCACAACAAGCGAGTTGTACTCGCGCAAGCCTGTACCAGCAGGAATCAAGTGACCGCAGATAACGTTCTCCTTCATGCCCTCGAGGTAGTCGGTCTTGCCGTTGATAGCGGCTTCGTTGAGCACCTTGGTTGTTTCCTGGAAGGAAGCAGCCGACATAAAGCTTGAAGTCTGGAGAGCGGCACGGGTGATACCCTGAAGCATCTGGTCGGATGTTGCAGGCACTGCATCGCGCACTTCAACGAGTTTCAAGTCCTTACGCTTCAAGGCTGAGTTCTCGTCGCGGAGCTTGCGGGCAGTGATAATCTGACCGGCCTGAACGTTGGTAGAGTCACCGGCATCGGTAACAACCTTCTTGCCCCAGATGCGGTCGTTCTCGTCCATGAAGTCGCGCTTGTCGACAATTTGCTGCTCGAGGAAGCGAGTGTCGCCCGGATCGAGGATCGATACCTTGCGCATCATCTGGCGAACGATTACCTCAAAGTGCTTGTCGTTGATCTTCACACCCTGCATACGGTAGACGTCCTGAACCTCGTTGACGATGTATTCCTGAACGGCTGTCGGACCCTTGATGCTAAGGATGTCGGACGGAGTGATGGCACCGTCGGAAAGTGGAGTACCGGCACGCACATAGTCGTTCTCCTGCACGAGGATTTGCTTGGACAATGGCACGAGATACTTCTTCTCCTCGCCAAGTTTCGATGTCACACTGATCTCGCGGTTACCGCGCTTGATCTTGCCGAACTTAACCTCGCCGTCGATTTCCGAAACGATGGCTGGGTTCGACGGGTTGCGAGCCTCGAAGAGCTCGGTGACACGTGGAAGACCACCGGTGATGTCACCTGCGTTACCAGAGGCACGCGGAGTCTTCATAAACACTTGACCGACCTTCACTTCATCGCCGTCCTCAATCATAAGGTGGGCGTTGACAGGGAATGAATATGTCTTGAGCACCTGACCGTTCTTGTCCACGATTTGCACCTCAGGAACTTTTGTACGGTCTTTCGACTCGATGATGATCTTTTCGTGGAGACCTGACGTTTCGTCGGTTTCCTTACGGTAGGTAACACCTTCAATCACGTTGACGAACTGTGCCTTACCGCCAGCCTCGCTGACAACGACTGCGTTGAATGGGTCCCATTCGCAGATTACGTCGCCTTTCTTCACGGCATCGCCGCTCTTCTTGTAGAGTTTCGAACCGTAAGGGATGTTGGTGTTGGTAAGCACGATACCAGTGTTGGCGTCAACGATGCGCATTTCTGCCAAACGGCCTACAACTACTTCGCATTCCTCGGTCTGAACCGTGCGGAGCTCCTCGATTTCGAGGATACCGTCGTAGCGCGACGTTACAGAAGAAACAGCTGCTATGTTGGAAGCCACACCACCGACGTGGAACGTACGAAGTGTCAGCTGCGTACCAGGCTCACCGATTGACTGTGCGGCAATGACACCGACAGCCTCACCCTTCTGAACCATGCGGTTGGTAGACAGGTTACGGCCATAGCACTTAGCGCAGACACCCTTCTTCGATTCGCAGGTGAGCACCGAACGAACTTCAACCGACTCAATCGGCGATTTCTCGATGCGCTCTGCTGCCTCGTCGTTGATTTCCTCACCGCTGGCAACGATGATTTCGCCAGTAAGCGGGTCAACAACATCGTGAACCGACACACGGCCGAGGATACGCTCGCTCAGGGTTGCCACAACGTCTTCGTTGTTTTTCAACTCTGTGCATACAAGTCCGCGGAGAGTGCCGCAGTCTTCCTCTGTGATAATCACATCGTGAGCCACATCGACCAGACGGCGGGTAAGGTAACCAGCGTCGGCTGTCTTCAATGCCGTGTCGGCAAGACCCTTACGGGCACCGTGGGTAGAGATGAAGTACTCCAACACTGAAAGGCCTTCCTTAAAGTTGGCCAAGATAGGGTTCTCGATGATCTGACCGCCTTCGGCACCACTCTTCTGCGGTTTCGCCATAAGGCCACGCATACCTGCCAACTGACGAATCTGGTCCTTAGAACCACGGGCACCAGAGTCAAGCATCATGAAGATTGGGTTGAAGCCCTGGTTGGCTGCCGTAAGTTGCTTCATCAATGTGCTTGTCAAGCGAGAGTTGACATGCGTCCAAATATCGATAATCTGGTTATAGCGCTCGTTGTTGGTGATGAAACCCATGTTGTAGTTGTTCATCACTTCTTCAACCTGCTCGTAACCTTCCTGTACGTATTCCTCTTTTTCCGGTGGAATCAACACGTCACCCAAGTTGAACGACAAGCCGCCCTTGAATGCCATGTAGTAACCGAGGTTCTTGATGTCGTCAAGGAACTGTGCCGAACGAACAACACCGCAACGCTTGATGACCGAACCGATGATGTCGCGGAGTGATTTCTTGGAAATCAGCGTATTTACATAGCCCATCTCCTTAGGCACATACTGGTTGAAGAGCAAACGGCCTACGGATGTTTCCTTGACCATAGTCTTCACGATGTTGCCGTTCTCGTCGAGGTCGTCGACAATCACAGAGATGATGGCGTGGAGTGTACACTTGCCTTCGTTGTAGGCAATCTGAGCCTCTTCAGGACCGTAGAACACGAGACCTTCGCCCTTGTCACCCTTGCGGAGTTTGGTAATGTAGTAAAGACCAAGCACCATGTCCTGCGACGGCACGGTGATAGGTGCGCCA
>CAVAOU010000230.1:0-3636 GCA_963590085.1 Senegalimassilia sp.
CCTCACTGGCATTACAAAGTTTTCCCAACTAAGCATCTTCAGTGAACTCAACAACCTGGACAACATCAGCATGTTTGACCAGTACTCCGCTATCTGCGGCATCAGCAAGACTGAATTGACCACCGTGATGAAGCCGGATGTGGAAGGACTTGGCAGAGCGCTTGGCATGACATACGAGGAATGTCTCAAGGAACTTACGGACTATTACGACGGGTACCATTTTGCAAATGACTCGGAAGACGTGTTCAACCCGTTCAGCCTGGTGAAGGCTCTCAATGCGCAGCACATCGATGCCTATTGGTTCGGCTCTGGTACGCCCACATTCCTCTTGAAGCAGTTGGATAGGTTTAATGTCAATCTCACCACCCTCGACAATCAAGATGTGGTGTTGAATTCCTTTGATCAGTCGCCAGAGGAGATGACCGATGTGTTGCCGTTGCTCTATCAAAGCGGCTATCTCACAATCAAGAAATACAACCCGATGTTCAGGGAATACACTTTGGGTATCCCCAACAAGGAAGTGCGCGACGGATTGCTTAACTCCATGATCCCGCACTATGTTAACCCCCGTCGCTCGGACAACGACGCATTCCTCCTCGGTTTCTGCAAGGCTGTGTACCGCAACGATATTGAGGCGGCACTTGAACACATGCGTACATATTTGGCTACGATTCCTTACGACCTTGAGAACCGGACAGAGAAGCATTTCCAGACCATATTCTACCTCATGTTCAGCTTCCTCAACATCTACATCCGCACGGAGGTGAAAAGTGCCATTGGTCGTGCCGATGCAGTGATGTATATGCCCGACACGGTCTACGTCATTGAATTGAAGGTGGACAAGAGTGCCGAGGAAGCACTTCAGCAGATTGACGAGAAGGGCTACATGTTGCCCTACAAGTCGGAAGGTAAACGTCTGGTCAAGATTGGTATCAGTTTCGACAGCAAGCAGCGCACCATCAGCAACTGGATTGTGAAGGAAGAATAATTACGACATAAAACAAATTGATATGATAAAAGCAGTAGTAGTGGGCTACGGCAACATTGGGCACTATGTGCTCGATGCGTTGCTGCAGGCTCCTGATTTTGAGATAGCCGGCGTGGTGCGCAGAAATGCCGCCGACGTCCCGGCAGAGTTGAAACCCTACAAGGTGGTGCCGTCGCTCGACGAGGTCGATGCCGATGTGGCAATCCTTTGCACGCCTACACGCAGCGTTGAGGAGTATGCCCTTAAAGCCTTGGCTTTGGGTATGAACACCGTTGACAGTTTCGATATCCATACAAGCATCGTCGACCTCCGCCGTAGCCTCGACAAAGCAGCCAAGGAGCACGGACGCGTGTCGGTGATTTCCGCCGGATGGGATCCGGGAAGCGACTCTGTGGTGCGCACTCTGATGCAGGCATGCGCGCCAAAGGGTGTCACCTATACCAATTTCGGTCCTGGCATGAGCATGGGGCACACGGTGGCAGTAAAGGCCATCGAGGGCGTGAAGGCGGCACTGTCGATGACCATTCCGCTGGGCACGGGCATCCATCGCCGCATGGTCTATGTGGAACTCAACGACGGCTATGCCCTCGCCGATGTGACGGCAGCCATCAAGGCCGACCAGTATTTTGCCAACGACGAGACCCACGTGATTGAAGTGCCGTCGGTCGACGACGTGAAGGATATGGGTCATGGTGTGCACATGATCCGCAAGGGAGTGTCGGGCACGACGCAGAACCAGCGTTTCGAGTTCTCGATGAGTATCAACAACCCGGCGCTGACGGCGCAGATACTCGTTGGCGCGGCGCGCGCATCAATGAAGCAACAGCCTGGCGCCTACACGATGGTAGAGATTCCTGTAATCGACCTCCTTCCAGGCGACCGCGAAGACTTGCTCCGCCATTTGGTATAGACGGGCAAAGAGAATTAATAAATGTCGGAAAATGCGCTTTTCCGACATTTTTTGTGTAGTTTTGCACTAGAATTTAATGACATAAGATATGAATAAAGAGTTGAACATCGATTGGGCGAATATTTCGTTCGGTTATATCCCAACTGATTATAATGTTCGCTGTATGTACAAAGACGGCGAATGGGGAAGAATTGAAGTGTCTTCTTCGGAATTGATTCCAATGCATATGGCAGCCACTTGCCTCCACTACGGCCAGGAGGCTTTTGAAGGCTTGAAGGCTTTTATGGGCAAGGACGGCAAGGTGCGCGTGTTCCGCATGGACGAGAATGCGAAACGCATCCAAAAATCGGCTACAGGCATCATGATGCCGGCTCTTCCACAAGAGAAGTTTGAGGAAATGGTGAAGACCGTAGTGCGTCTCAATGCTCGCTTTGTGCCTCCTTACGGCAGCGGCGCTTCGCTCTACGTGCGTCCGCTCCAGATTGGCATGACGGCGCAAGTGGGCGTGAAGCCTGCAACGGAATATCTGTTCCTCATGTTCGTCACTCCAGTAGGCCCTTACTTCAAGGGCGGTTTCGCAACGACTCCTTACGTGATAACCCGCAAATACGGCCGTGCGGCGCCTCTCGGCACAGGCACATACAAGGTGGGCGGCAACTATGCAGCGAGCCTTCGCGCAAGCCACGAAGCCCACGAGGCAGGCTATTCGGCTGAATTCTATCTCGACGCAAAAGAGAAAAAATATATGGACGAGTGCGGTGCCGCCAACTTCTTCGGCATTAAGGACAACACCTACATCACTCCGCTCTCAACGTCAATCCTTCCGTCGGTAACCAACAAGAGCCTCATGCAACTTGCAGAGGACATGGGCATGAAGGTGGAACGCCGCCACATTCCAGAGGAGGAACTCACCACATTTGAGGAGGCAGGCGCTTGCGGCACAGCAGCCGTGATTAGCCCGATTGAGCGCATTGATGACCCGGAGAACAACCGTTCGTATGTAATATCGAAGGACGGCAAGCCAGGCCCGATATGCACAAAACTCTACAACCATTTGCGTGGCATCCAACTTGGCGAAGAGCCTGACACCCACAACTGGACAACGGTAATCGACCTGTAAACGATGATTGACGATTTATCGGCAAAAGACATACTGCTGAAGTTCTACGACGAAGACAGCGACCTGTTCCGACTGCAGTGGAAGCACAGTTGCCAGGTGGCAGAAATGTCGCTCGACATCGCTGCGCGCTTCCCGGAGGCCGACAGCGACTTTGTCTACGATGCGGCGTTGCTCCACGACGTGGGCATCATCAAGACCCACGCGCCAAAGATTTTCTGCAACGGCACAGAGCCCTACATCCGCCACGGGATCCTTGGCGCGGAGATGCTCCGCGGCCTCGGCGACGGGATGGAGCGCTATGCACGGGTTTGCGAGCGCCACACCGGTGCCGGCATATCGAAGGACGAGATAGAGCGCGACAACCTTCCGTTGCCTTTGCGCGACATGGTGCCAGAAACGCTGGAAGAGAAAATCGTTTGCTATGCCGATAAGTTCTTCTCCAAGTCGAACGTCAACGACGTGAAGACGGTGGACTATATCCGCGAGGACCTCGGTAAATTTGGCACCGGACAACTGAAGCGCTTCGACGAGATGAACGCAATGTTTAACCGCTAACCAGGCGGAACAAATAATATCGGCGGGGCGGCTAACCATCAGGTTGGCCGCCCCGTTTGCGTG
>CAVAOU010000231.1:0-3625 GCA_963590085.1 Senegalimassilia sp.
CGGGCTATCAGCACATCTTCAACATGGAACTGCGCCGAGGCACGCTTGCCATCCTCAATGCTGAAATCAAGGCATGGGAGAGCGGCACCACTTACGATAACATAGACGGTACAATAAAGCAAGATTAAGAATGACGAATCGGCTGATACATAACATATTGCTCTTGGCTCTGTCGCTGACCGCCGTAAGTTGCAACGATGCGTTCGACAACATCTTCGGCGACGACTCCGACATGACGGGCCAGGCTATCACATTCTCCACCCAGTTGCCCGCAGCCAATGCGTCGGCAACGAGGGCTACCTATTCCGTTGACACTGACCTTCTCGACAGTTACAAGGCGGTAAGTCAAGCCTATAACTTCAGCATCACGATGATGAAAGAAGGGGAGACCGCAGGCACAACGATGGCCTACACCGTGGCAACCGATGCCACTGGCGGCGAACTCACATCGTCGTCGCCGCTCTATTGGCAGGACAATGTGAGCAAATACGGCTTCAAGGCCGTTGCCGGTACTGAAACACTGGAGGCCGACCAGACCGACAAGGCTAAATGGATTGCTCAGGA
Organism: Senegalimassilia sp.; assembly: GCA_963590085.1. Taxonomy (GTDB): domain Bacteria; phylum Bacteroidota; class Bacteroidia; order Bacteroidales; family Muribaculaceae; genus Limisoma. Next base: position 565 of record CAVAOU010000231.1, read on the forward strand.
CCGTCTCCACGGATATGGCTACGAGCCGCTGCTTGCCGACGGCGCAACGGTCGACAACATCGACGCCTTCAACTACCACACCAACAAGGAGTGGTACTCGCTCAACAAGGAGTGGAAAAACACGCTCGGAATGGTCACTTCCAAGGAAGAATACAAGCGTGTGCCTTTATTCCTGCAGCACGACAGGGCATTGATTACGGTAATTCTGAAGGCCGGCGACGGTGTGAAACGCGAGGACGTGCTTGCAGCAACTGCAGCAACCAAATTGCAGACCAAGATATTCAGTTACGACAGCGACGGCGCAAGTCTTACCATCGACCCATTGGCAGGCAAGGAGACCGTGAACTACGACAAGGACGTCAACGGCGAGGCAACCTCGATGGAGGTGGCGCGCTACGATGCCGTGGTGATGCCCCACAACTATATCGAAAAGGCTGAGGACGAGAAGATTTGCTCAATCAACCTCGCCAGCCAGCATTTTTCGTTCTATGCCGGCAACGATTCGCGCTACACCGACTACACCAACCTCTCCGAGGCCGACAAGTTGACCAGCGACATGTATAAGGCATACAACCTCAAGGCGGGCGACAACCTTGTGATTACGGTCACGTTGTCGCGCGAGAGCCGCAAGATACTCATTACTGCCTACGTGCAGCCTTGGACAAGCGTGGTAACGTCGTATGTGTGTGATGACTTCGGCAACACGGGTGACCCTATCATCATCAACAATAAGCAGGAACTGGTCGACTTCCTGTCGGACGAGAAGGCCAATGTGGCAGGTAATGTTGCCATCATCAACACCGACCGCATCGTGCTTACCGACTGGGACGACGAGTATGACCTTAACGCCATTCTCAACCTCGGTAGCCATACTCTCACAACCGACTCCAAACTGTTTAGAAACATCACGGCGTCGGGCAGCCTTATCAACGGCACAATCAAAGTGCAGAAGAACTCGAGCGATGTGAGCACCGTTGTTTGCACCGAAAACCTCGGTACGGTCGACCACCTTACTCTAGAGAATGCCTCCAGCAGCAACCCCGCGGTTGTGACGCGGGCGGCTGTGGCAGTCGAAAACCAAGGATATATCACCAATATCACTTCCTACATCAAGGTTGACGGCAAGAGCGACGGCAGCGCTACGACCTATATCGGAGGCATCGCCGCCGTGTCGCAGACCGAATCGGGCACAATGCTTCCGTCGGTCAGCAACTGCTATGTGGATGCCCGTGTGGGCATCGCCTCGGGTGAGACAAACGTGAAAGGCGGCGGCATCGTTGGCGCTGCCAACGGATATGTGGTTGGCAACACCTTTGAGTATGGCATCACCCTTCAGCAAGAACTCGCCAGCGATTTGCCTTTGCGCAACATTATGCACACCAAAATCGGCACCTACGACCTGTTTGCTTCGGGCAACCAGTGGCCGACGCTTACAGCCAACACTCCAACGGGCTTTTCCGCCCTCGAAAATACACGTTCGTCCGACAAGATCTACACCAAGGTGATTGACTGCAGCGACGAACTCAACAGACTGGTTGCAGTCAACTCAACCTACAACGAGAAAGGCAAGTCGTACCGCCTGTCCGACAGTTTCTCCGTGCTCTCGCAAAACTGGGAACTCGGTCGCAAAACCGACGGCCAGACCAATGCCACGCGCGGCAACGTGTTGTTTGATCTCGACGGCAACGGCAAGACCATCACCCTCGGAGGCACAAAGACCATTGACTATAAAGAATCGAGCAGCGGAGCAACCACAGGCACCTTCACCACAGCGCCGATGCTTTTCGCCAATATTCTCGGCACGGTCAAGGATTTGCAGTTGAACTGCGAAGAGTCGCTCTACGGCATTCCAATCTATGGCGAAACCGGACAAAGCGGCGACAACATGTCGTCCGACATCTGTGCGCCGTTGGCCTATTCAGTGATTGGCGGCACGGTAGAGAACGTGGCTGTCCATGCAGTGAAGAAAAGCGACGGCACATATCCGAAGATTGTCGCTGCCATCCCTTCCGGAATGGTTGCGTGGGCATGCGACGGCGCAGTAATCAAGAACTGCACAGTCGACATCGACGTGGAGATGAAAGTGGCACAAAAGTTCGACTCAAGCGATCAGCGCCTCTATGCCGGCGGCATCGTTGCCGAAGTGGCAAAAGCCACAGTCACACAGTGTCAGTATGCACCGCGCAGCGGCTACAGTTTCAGTTGCAACAAATCATCGTCGATGTTCTATTTCGGCGGCATCATTGGCGGCACAGTGCAGAAGAAATACGACGGCACATCGGTCGTTGAGGAACCCGCAGTCACCATCACCGACTGCTCGTCGTGGTACTCGTTCGACTCCGATAAAACATCCTATACCGAAGGCTCGATAATTGGCCGCGCCATCTACACCTCCTCTTCGAAGAACGTGAGCGGCGTAAACAAAGACTGCCAGGGCAACTGGTGGCCGTTGGGCGTGTCGGGAGTAGGGCAGGCAATCAGCATAGCCACCGATGCGGCTGAAAAGACCATCGGAAAGCGCAACTCCGTGACCCCCGACAAGCCGGAGATAACCGATTGATGAATGTCGAAAAGAATTTATAGATAAGTTCAGAATATGAAAAGAAACAATCTACTATATGCGATAATGGCAACCATGACTGTCGTGGCGTGTTCCGAGCAGGGCATCGACGTGACAGACCCCACGGATGATGCCAACGTCATCAATGTGGGTGGCGTGAGTGCTTCTGACATTATCGACACCGAGGTAGTGACACGCGCCGGCACCAAGGCAGAGGACATAGAATGGCTTGTGCCCGCCCTGAAGGACGGCATCGACGTGACCTACTACTTGGCGAGCAAGCCCGCCGACACCCGCACAGCCATCCTCAAACTTGAGGACGAGAAGGTGAGCGGCAGCGACTCCACCAACTATTCGTTCAACATCAAGAACACGACCACACCGGCGATGTGGCTCGGCAATGGCGGTCACATGTTCCAGGGATTCCATATCCCCGATGCGTTGACATCGCCAGCCAGCGAAACCGCACTTGCCGACCAGAGCGACGCGACCAACTATACC
>CAVAOU010000232.1:0-3606 GCA_963590085.1 Senegalimassilia sp.
CTATGGGACTGCGCGAAGCCGCCGAGAAGTTCGACCTCATCAACAGGTTGACCGCTGGCACCAGTCTGAAGATTTTCCCCGTGAAGAGTCCTGACGGTACCATCGGATGGTATTCGCAAGGCGACCACGCCATCCCCGTGGAGACCAACGACCCGGAATGGATGTTTATCAAGATGAGCCTCAGTTACGCCAACGAGTTGGTACAGACACAGCGCTGGGACGACTTGCAGGCGTTCTACACCAAGGTGAAGAAATATCAGCAGAAGAACGGCGGACAGACTCTGCCCTCCGATGCCCGTTTCAATGCGGAAAAAGCCTATAATGCCTGCTCCAACGCACGCCCGTTTGCCATAACTATGATGTGCGTCGGCCTGGTGGCATTCTTCTATTTCTGCATCGCCACGGCAAAAGGCCGCAAGCCGAAGCGGTGGGTGAAAGCCTCGCTGTGGACGCTAATGGCTTTGGGATGGGTGTATCTGTCGTCAATCATAGCATTGCTGTGGATTGTGAGCCAACACGTGCCAATGTCCAACGGCTACGAGACGATGCTCTTCATGGCTTGGTGCGTAGCGCCGCTGTCGCTGATTGCTCAGCGCCGCATGCCGATGGCTCTGCAGATGGGCGCGCTCCTCTGCGGACTCACCACCATGGTGGCAATGATGGGCATCTCCAACCCGCGCGTGTCGCAGTTGATGCCTGTGCTCCATTCGCCGCTGCTCAGTGTCCACGTGGCAGTGATAATGCTCGCCTACGTGATGCTCGCCTTCATGGCGCTCAACGGCCTTGCCGCAATCGTTATCCGCCTGCACAACAGGCAGAGCGACGACATCGTGGCGAGCCTCAAGGAGCAGAGCGAACTGCTGCTCTATCCCGCCACCTTCCTCCTCACCATAGGCATATTTCTCGGAGCCATCTGGGCAAACGTGTCGTGGGGACGCTACTGGGGCTGGGATCCCAAGGAAGTATGGGCGCTGATAACAATGCTGATCTATGCCATCGCCTTCCACAGCGAGTCATTGCCGTGGCTGCGTAGGCCAATGCGCTTCCATGTCTACATGGTTGTCGCGTTCTTCAGCGTGTTGTTCACCTACTTCGGTGTAAATTTCATTCTTTCAGGTATGCACAGTTACGCATAGATTAATATAATTTACATTGACGTTTACTTCAATTTTGAGGAGGCTGCCCGTAGTTGATACGCGCAGCCTCCGCTGTTTCTGCCAGGGCTCTCCCGCCCCTCTATTTTCCCGATTCTGGAGATTCTTATTCCATTCTGCCGTATTTCATCTCGTTGCCCTCTTTGTCGTATTCTTTACGCTTGCCTGTGGGCGGCTCCGAGAGCGTGATGCGCACCACCACAGTGCGGTCCAGCGAGCGGGCTATGCTTGGATCGAAGGCTGCCATGTGCTGCGGTAGGAAGCGCTCGCAAATCAGCCTAAGGCCGTGGATTTTCTCCTCGTCGTCACTGACGATTTCTGCCCTACCGAACGCAATCGCCGACTTGTACTGCACCGTGAAACTGCCGTCCTTCGGGCCTACCGTTGGCGCGCAACGGGTCACCGCCGAAAGGCACACCTCAGGATGCGCCTTGATGGCGTCAAGTTTCTTGCCTTCCAGTGCGCCGTGGAAGTACCAGTTCACGCCGTCGGCCGACGCAAGCGACAGCGGCAATCCATACGCTACCCCGTCGGCATCCACAAAACTAACTGTTATGTAAGGCGCCTTGCGCATCACTTCCAATGCCCACTGGCTGTCCATCTCCCTCGATTTCTTTCTCATTGTCATTACTTTTTGTCAACTCAAAATTAGGGAAAATACCTTGGATTGCGCCCATAGCCTATGAAAAAATTTTCAGCCCTTCCTTTTCTGGCCAAAGTTCCACCCTGTGCGACCATTTTTTTAACAAGGATTTTATTTTGTTGTCGGCACGATAGTCGTATCTTTACCATATCATTTAAATCACATCGACTATGAACGACAAGATACAAATCTACTGTGAGAATACAGGCAAATATATGGACATCACTGGCGGCGAAACGCTGCTCGAGGTGTATGAACGGATAAAGGACGAAATCGACATCAAGCCCATTTGCGCCCATGTGAACCACAAGACCGAAGGACTCGGATTCCCGATTTTCCGCCCCAAGGTGGTGCACTTCCTCGACGAGCGCAACCCTTCTGCCCAACGCATGTATGTGCGGTCGCTCTGCATGGTGCTCGCCAAGGCTGTCCACGACATTGTGCCGCACCGCAGCCTGAATCTTGAGCACGCCATCTCGAAGGGCTTCTACGGCGTGGTCAACGGCGTGAACATCGACGCCGACATGGTGACTCGGCTGAAAAAGCGCATGCAGGAAATCATCGATGCCGACATTCCTTTCCGCCGCTCCACGAAACTCACCTCCGACGTGATTGCGCTCTTCCGCAAGGCTGGTATGGACGACAAAGTGCGTGTGCTCGAAAGCACGGTCGGCCTCTACACCACCTACTACAGTCTTGACGACTTCGTGGACAGTTTCTACGGCGATTTGCTGCCGTCCACGGCCTACATCCGCGCGTTCGACCTCGTGACCTACGAGGCGGGCATGCTTCTTCTGCCGCCCGACTTCACGGGCAACCCTACGCACGCCAACAAGATGCTGCCGCAGCCTAAACTCTTCAACGCGTTTACCGACTACATCCGCCTGAACAAGACCATCGGCGTGAGCAACGTGGGCGACCTCAACAAGGCCATCGACAACCGCACCAACATCGGTCTGCTCATCGCCGTGGCTGAGACCCTGCACGACAAAAACATCGGCCACATTGCCGACCAGATAACGGAGCGTTTCCGCAACGGCGGCGCACGCGTGGTGCTGCTGGCAGGCCCATCGTCGTCGGGCAAAACAACGACCACCAAGCGCCTGTCCATCCAGTTGCTGTGCAACCAGATACGCCCGCAGATGATTTCGCTCGACAACTATTTCGTGGACCGCGAGCACACTCCCCGCGACGAGAGCGGCGACTACGACTACGAGTCGCTCTACGCCCTCGACATTGAGCAGTTCAACAAGGACCTCAACGACCTGATTGCGGGCAAGGAGGTGGCTCTGCCAACCTACGACTTCACCACGGGCAAGCGCACCTACAAGGGCAACAAGCTGCAACTCGACGACAACTCCATCCTGCTGATGGAGGGCATCCACGGCCTAAACCCCGAACTCACGGCAAGCATCGCCGACGACATGAAGTTTAAGGTCTACGTGTCGGCGCTCACCACCATCAACATCGACAACCACAACTGGGTGTCGACCACCGACAACCGATTGCTCCGCCGCATTGTGCGCGACTTCCGCTACCGCGGCTCGTCGGCGCTCGACACCATCCGCCGCTGGCCAAGCGTGCGCCGCGGCGAAGACAAGTGGATCTTCCCCTATCAGGAGAACGCCGACGCCATGTTCAACTCGTCGCTGCTCTTCGAGTTGGGAGTGATGAAAGAAACGGCCGAAACGATACTGAAGCAAGTGCCCCACAGCGAGCCTGAATATGCCGAAGCCTACCGTCTGCTCCGCTTCCTGAGTTACTTCAAGGCCATCCCGAGCCAGAAGGTGCCGGCAACGAGCCTCCTGC
>CAVAOU010000233.1:0-3606 GCA_963590085.1 Senegalimassilia sp.
CGGCTACACCATCCGCCGCCTCTCTCAGGTGAAAGGTCACGAATTCTTCTACTCGGCAACCGCTTCCAAGGGTGTCATCGCCCGCACGGCTCTCCCCTACAATGTGGAACTGGTCAACATCCTCAGCAGCGATATGGCATACATCTGGATATTGCTCGGAGTGACAATCATCATCAACATAATCCTCTATTTCGCCATCAGCCGCATCAGTCTGGGCGTCAAGGCTCTGCACAAGATTGCCAACCAGGCGCGCCACGGCGACATCGAGGACTTTGACACCGACGAACTTGCCGACGACGAACTCGGCGAGGCGGCGCTGTCGATAATCGGCATCTACAAGGAACTGCAGAACCGCACCGCCGAGCTCAACAACAGCATGCAGGAAACGCTCCACGAGGAGCAGGAGAAGATGCGCATCAAGCATCAACTCACAAGCAACATAAACCACGAACTCAAGACACCAGTGCAAGCCATCCGCGGATGCTTCGAAACGCTGCTCGACAACGAGTTGCCAGCCGAAACGCAGCGCAACCTGCTCGAGTCGGGCTACCAGAACTCCATGCGTCTGTCCAACCTCTTGAGCGACGTGGCCCTGATTACCCGCATCACCGACGCCAAGTCGACCCTCGAGGTGCAACCTGTCAACATCCGCAGCGTGATTGACGCCATCTGCAACGAAGTGGCTCAGTACAGCCCCGAAAACCAGATGCGCATGCACGTCGATGTGGCTGAGAATGTGGAAATCGAAGGCAACAAGCAACTTGTCGACGCCATCTTCCGCAACCTCATCAACAACTCCCTCGCCTACTCCGGCGGACGCGACATCTACATCGCGATGACCGAAGACACCGGCGACGCCTACAAGTTTGACTACTACGACAACGGCACAGGCGTGGAAGAGCGCCATCTCGACAAGATTTTCGAGCGCTTCTACCGCATTGACAGCGGCCGCTCCCGCAAATCGGGCGGCACAGGCCTCGGACTGTCGATTGTGCGCAACTCCGTGCTTTTCCACGGCGGAGAAATCATCGCACGCAACCATCAGTATTCCGGCCTGGAATTCATCTTCACATTAAAGAAAGAACAATCAAAACAACAGTAATATTATGAGTCCCTTTTTTACAGTGATTGTGGCGATTCTCGCCATACTTGCAGTCCTTGACCTGGTTGTGGGTGTGTCGAACGATGCCATCAACTTCTTGAATTCAGCCCTCGGCTCCAAAGTGGCTAAACGCTGGATTATCCTAACCGTAGCAGCCGCCGGCATTCTGCTTGGTGTGATTACGTCGAACGGCATGATGGAGGTGGCGCGCAACGGCGTGTTCCACCCGCAGATGTTTACCTTCGAAAACGTCATGATTCTCTTCGTGGCAATGATGCTTTCCGACGTTGTGCTCCTCAACACGTTCAATGCCCTCGGACTGCCTACCTCGACCACCGTATCCCTGATTTTTGAACTCCTCGGAGCATCCATCGCAGTGGCGATGTTCGACATCTGGCAAGACCCAACTCAAACGTTTGCCGACCTCGGCAGTTACATCAACACTGAAAAGGCCATGGTGATGATTTCAGCCATCCTGTCGTCAGTGGTGATTGCCTTCACGGTAGGCGCCATACTGATGTACATCTCGCGTGTGATTTTCTCCTTCCGCTACGCCAAGTCGATGAGCCGCTACGGCGCCCTCTGGTGCGGATTCGCAATCGTGGGCATCATCTACTTCGCCATCTTCAAGGGTATGAAGAGTTCAGGACTTATCAGCGATGACTTCAACCACCTCATCAACGACAACATCTGGGCTTCGCTTGCAATCATCTGGGTAGTGGCATCAGCCATCCTCTACGGGCTACAGAAACTGAAGGTCAACATAATGAAGATAACCATCCTCGCCGGCACATTCGCCCTCGCGCTGGCATTTGCGGGCAACGACCTCGTGAACTTCATCGGTGTGCCGATTGCCGGATTCGACAGTTATGCCATTGCAAGCAACTCGGGTGACCCGACAATGCTGATGGGCGAACTCGCTGAGCCTGCAAGAGTGAACATCTGGTTCCTTATTGCCAGCGGCGTGATTATGGTGGTAACCCTGTTCCTCTCCAAAGACGCGATGAAGGTGGCGGAAACGCAACTCAACCTCTCGTCGCAGAACGATGAGGACGAGCGCTTCGGCTCTACGATGATTTCTCGCGCTCTGGTGAGCCTCGCCATCAACATCAACAACGGCTACAAGGCAATCATGCCACGCAAAATCCAAGATAAACTCAACAGCCGCTTCATCCCCGACGAGAATGCCGACAAGACCATCAGTTACGACCTTGTGCGCGCCGTGGTCAACCTCTCGGCTGCCGCCAGTCTGATTTGTATCGGTACGTCGTTGAAACTGCCATTGTCGACCACCTACGTAATCTTCATGGTGTCGATGGGTTCGTCGCTCGCCGACCGCGCTTGGGGTCGCGACAGCGCCGTCTACCGCATCACCGGTGTGATGGTTGTGGTGACAGGCTGGTTTGTAACCGCCATCGCCGGCATCACCATCGCCTTCGTCTGCGGACTGCTCCTTATGTGGGGCGGCTGGATTGCTTTGGCAGGCCTCACGCTGCTCTGTGGCTACATCCTCTGCCACAACCTCATCTTCAAGAAAAAAGACAAAAAGGCTGAAGAGGTTACAAAGGAACTCATCTCTGAAGAGACTCCAGAAGAAGACGTGCTCTACACCTGCACCCAGGAGGTTTGCGGAATGATGGAACGTGTGTCGAGCATCTACAACCACATGCTTGTTGCGCTGTTCACCGAAAACCGCCACTTGCTGAAGGAAACAATGAACGAGTCCGACCAAATCTACGAGTTGGCAAACCAGCGCAAGCACCACGTGATGAAGACGCTGAAGAAACTCCAAGCGCAGAAAGTGGAAACAGGACACTTCTACATCCAGATTGTTGACTACCTGACCGAGGTGTCGAAAGCCCTCATCCACTGCACCCGTCCTGCCTACAACCACATTGAGAACCACCATAAAGGTTTCACCAAAGAGCAGATTATGGACCTCAAGGAGGTGAACGACGGCGTAGATGCAATCTTCGGCAAAATCAACGAGATGCTCCGCGAAAAAGACTTCTCTGAGCTCAATGAAGTGTTGCGGATGCGCGACAACCTGTTCCTCGTGATTGCAGAAGCAATCAAGAACCAGATTCGCCGCTTGCAGTCGGAGAAGATGAGCACTAAGGCCAGTGCGCTCTACCTCAACATCCTGACGGAGACCAAGACAATGGTGCTCCAGGCTCGCAACTTGATCAAGTCGCAAGGCTACTTCCTCTCGGCTCTTAAAGAATCCGACAATAAGGAAGTGAAAGCATAACTCTTTATAACCATCCTGACGACGGCGACGGTAACCACACCGCCGCCGTCGTTGCTTTCTGTCAAATCGCAAGGGAATGGGCGCAAAAAATTTCATTTATTCGGCTATTTGCACTAATTTTGCATTATAATTCATCAAGGATGAGCAAAAAAGCAACATTTTCATCAAAATTAGGAGTAGTGGCAGCCACCGTGGGCTCCGCTGTGGGACTGGGCACAATCTGGCGCTTCCCGAGCGAGGTGCAGTCGAACGG
>CAVAOU010000234.1:0-3595 GCA_963590085.1 Senegalimassilia sp.
GTGCAAGGGGTTGGTTATCGACAAGACCCGCTACGTTGTGCCGTCGGGCGGCTACCTGTGGGAGGTCGACGTGTTCCACGGCGCGCTCGAGGGTGTTGTGGTGGCTGAAATCGAACTGCCGTCGGAGGATGCCGAATTCACTCTTCCGCCGTTTGTGGGCGAGGAAGTGACGGGAAAACCGGAATATTACAACTCAAACATCCATCTGTTGGCAAAAAACCTGTAGTATTAGGGAATTTTAGAAAATGTATTCTTAACTTTGCAATTCTCGCTCTAGAATTATGGCAGAAGAAAGAAAGAAATTATTGGGAATGTCGGTGTCCGACCTCGAAGTGGTGGCTGCAGAGTTGTCAATGCCCCGCTTCGCCGCCAAGCAAATGGCGCAATGGCTCTACGAAAAACGGGCTGTCGACATCGACGAGATGACAAACCTGTCGAAGGCTAATAGAGCCAGGCTCAAGGAGTCGTACTGCGTTGGCCGCGAGGCTCCTGTGGAGGCTATGCGGAGCCAGGACGGCACCGTGAAGTATCTGTTCCGCACCAGCGGCGGAAAGATGATTGAGAGTGTGTTTATCCCTGAAGATGACCGCGCTACGCTTTGCGTGTCGTCGCAGATTGGCTGCAAGATGAACTGCAGTTTTTGCATGACGGGCAAACAGGGCTATCATGGCGACCTGACGGCTGCGGAAATCGTTAACCAAATATTCAGCATCCCCGAGTCGGAACGGCTCACAAACATCGTGTTTATGGGTATGGGAGAGCCGATGGACAACTATCAGGAGGTGGTACGCGCCATCGCTGTGCTCACCGAGAAGTGGGGACTGGCATGGAGCCCCAAGCGGGTGACCGTCTCGTCAATCGGTAAACTAACCGACCTGCGCCGGCTCATTGAAAACACCGATGTGCATATCGCCATCAGTGTGCATTCGCCCTACCACGAGGAGCGCGAGCGCCTCATGCCGGTGGAACGCGCCTATCCTATAAAGAAGGTGATGGCGATGCTCCGCGAATACGATTTCGCCCATCAGCGACGCCTCTCGGTGGAGTACATCATGTGGACGGGTCTCAACGACGACGATGCCCATGCCGATGCCCTGGCAAAACTCCTGGAGGGGCAGAAGGTGCGCGTAAACCTGATTCGCTTCCACGCTATCCCGGGCTCGGAACTGAAAACGAGCGACGAGCGGAGGATGACGGCGTTCCGCGACCGATTGAACTCGCTCGGTGTGGTATGCACCATCCGCCGTTCGCGCGGCGAAGACATAATGGCTGCCTGCGGAATGCTTGCCGGCCGCAAACTCAAAGACAAACAATAACGAAACAAAACTGATATGAACAAAAACTTTTTGAGACAATCTACACTCGCTCTTATGCTGTGGCTGTGCTTGGGCATTGCCTACGCGCAGGCGCCTTCGGGTTATTACAAAAGTGCTGAAGGCTTGAGCCAAAAGGCTTTGCTTCAGCAATTGTGCACAATCATCGGCACCCACACTGTCGTAAGTTACGATGGTTTGTGGAATGTTTATGCCGACTCCGACGTGCGCCCCGGCACAAGTTACATCTGGGATATGTATTCAACATCGCAATTCCGTGTGAATGGCAAGAAATGCGGTAATTACAAAAACGTGGGTGACTGTTACAACCGTGAGCACTCGTTCCCTAAAAGCTGGTTTGACGGTGCCAGCCCTATGGTTTCGGATGCTTTCCACATCTATCCGACCGACGGCAAGGTGAACGGCCAACGCAGCAACTTCCCCTACGGCGAATGCGCCAACGGCACAACGCTGGCTTCTCACAATGGCGTGGACGCCCTCGGCAAACTCGGAACTTGCACCTTCCCGGGCTACACTGGCACGGTGTTTGAGCCCGACGACGAATATAAAGGCGATTTCGCCCGCACATATTTCTATATGGCGGCTTGCTACAACAACAAAATCGCTTCGTGGAGCAGCCCTATGCTTGCTAAAAACAACTATCCTTGCTACACCACTTGGGCCATCAACCTGCTGATGAAGTGGAACGAGCAGGACCCTGTGAGCCAAAAGGAAATTGACCGCAACAATGCAATCTACAAGCATCAGAAAAACCGCAACCCGTTTATCGACCATCCTGAATTGGCTGACTATATCTGGGGCGACAAGCAGGACCAGAAATGGTATGCCGACGGCACTGTAACCACTCCGAAATTCTCTGCGCCATACAATGGCGCGTCAATCAACGTGGGTATTACAAGTATCAACACAACACTGACAACCCCTGTTGCAGTCAAGGCTCAAGACCTCACTGAGCCTGTCGTGGTTACTGTAAGTGGCGCGGGCTTCAGTGTGTCGGCTACTTCAATCACCGCCGCGGATGCCAACAAGGGCACTACGCTGACGGTTTCCTACACATCGGCTTCGGCTGCCACGGCTACGGGCTCGCTGACGCTGACAAGCGGCACTGCCAAAACCTCGGTGACTCTCACGGCTCAGGCAGTCGACGGAATCCCGGCATTGGCGGCATCGGAAGTGACGCAGTCAAGTTTCGTTGCCAACTGGCTTGACGTAAGCAAGGACGGTAGCAACTATAGCCTCAGTGTTTTTGCCGCCGACGGCACGACTTTGCTGGAGGGCTATCCGAAGACTGTCGCTGCCGCATCGGGCATGTATGAGGTTGACGGTCTGGACTATGCCACTACCTACAAATATCAGTTGACCAACGCCGCTGGCTTGCAGTCGAATGTGGTTACGGTGACCACTCTCGACATCGACCGCGAAATCGCTATGGAGATTCCGTCGGCGGGTCTTGTGTTCTCCACTGCGCCTAACACTGCTTCTGAGCCGATTAAGGTGTCGGTTTGGGCTTCTAATGTGGAAGAGAACGAGATTAAGGTAACTGTTACCGACGGCTTCGAAATAAGCACCGACAAGGCCAACTGGAGCAGCGAACTTGCCATCGACACGCAGACTGCCACTACAATCGGCGCCGACGTGTATGTGCGCCTTAAGGCTATGCCTGCCGGAACATATTCGGGCACCATCGCTGCATGCACTGCTACCGTCGACGGCGTGGACATCGACATGACGGCTACAGTCACTGCACCTATAACATTCTTCGAGGACTTCGAACTTACGGGTGAGCAATCTTACAAAACGTTTGAATACACTGGCTCGGCTTGCAAATGGAGCGTGGTCAACGCTGGCCTTTTTAGCCGCACCGGCGACAAGTTCAACGGCAAGCAGAGCATCTGCACAGCCAAGAAGGGCGAGCGTTCAATCACTATGCTGTCCGACAAGCAGGACGGTGCCGGCGTGGTTACGTTCTACGCGGCTATGTTCGGCTCCGACAGCGAGTCGACCGTGGAATTGAGTTACTCGGTTGATCACGGCAGCAACTGGATCTCAGTGAAGTCGTTCGACGTGAGCAACAAGGTTCAACTTGAAGAATGCATGGCAACGGTCAACATCAGCCAGCCAGTGCGTTTCCGCCTTGTGGAGACCGAAGGCGGCCGCATGAACATCGACGATGTGAAAATCACGTCCTACACCTCTTCGGTTGCCGATGTTGAAGGCGTAGCCAAGTGGGATGCCTTCTGCCGCGGCGGTCAACTCCACAT